>CAZAIR010000372.1:0-2713 GCA_964485225.1 uncultured Burkholderiaceae bacterium | reverse complement strand
ACGCGCTGATCATTTACGACGACCTGTCCAAGCAGGCCGTGGCCTACCGCCAGGTGTCGCTGCTGCTGCGCCGCCCGCCGGGCCGCGAAGCCTACCCCGGCGACGTGTTCTATCTCCACAGCCGCCTGCTGGAGCGCGCAGCCCGCGTGAACGCCGACTACGTCGAAGCCTTCACCAAGGGTGAAGTCAAGGGCAAGACGGGTTCGCTGACGGCCTTGCCGATCATCGAAACCCAAGCCGGTGACGTGTCGGCCTTCGTGCCCACCAACGTGATCTCGATCACCGACGGCCAGATCTTCTTGGAAACCAGCTTGTTCAACGCCGGTATCCGCCCCGCCATCAACGCCGGTATCTCGGTGTCGCGCGTGGGTGGTGCAGCGCAGACCAAGCTGATCAAGAGCCTGTCCGGTGGTATCCGTACCGACTTGGCGCAGTACCGTGAACTGGCCGCTTTCGCGCAGTTCGCATCCGACTTGGATGCGGCCACCCGCAAGCAGTTGGATCGCGGTGCCCGCGTGACCGAATTGCTCAAGCAGCCCCAGTACAGCCCGCTGCCCATCAGCCTGATGGCCGCCACCCTGTACGCGGCCAACAAGGGCTTCCTGGACGACATCGACGTGAAGAAGGTTTTGGCCTTCGAACACGGTCTGCACCAGTTCCTGAAAACCAGCCACGCCAAGTTGCTGGACAAGCTGGAAGCCGACAAGGCGATGGACAAGGATGCCGAGGCTGAATTGAATGGCGCGATCGCGTCGTTCAAGAAGTCCTTCGCTTGATCTGACGACGTGACGGCGGCGCGAGAGCGCCACCCTCCAACCAGGAGAAGACATGGCGGCAGGCAAGGAAATCCGCACCAAGATCAAGTCGGTCGAGAACACCAAGAAGATCACCAAGGCCATGGAAATGGTCGCGGCGGCCAAGATGCGCAAGGCGCAAGAGCGCATGCGCACGGCCCGTCCGTACAGTGACAAGGTGGCGGCGATCGCGGGACATCTTTCGATGGCCAACCCCGAGTACCAACACGCGTTCTTGGTGCAGAACGCTTCCACCAAACCGGTGGGCTTGGTGCTCGTGACGACTGACAAAGGCTTGTGTGGCGGTCTCAACACCAACATGCTGCGTGCCGTCACCGGCAAGTTGCGTGAGGTAGAGGCCGCGGGTAACAAGTCGGAGGTCGTTGCGATTGGCAACAAGGGCTTCGGCTTCATGAACCGCATCGGCGCCAATGTGGTGGCCCACGCCACGCAGTTGGGCGACACGCCTCACTTGGAAAAGTTGATCGGCCCCGTCAAGGTGCTGTTGGACAAGTACGCTGCCGGCGAATTGAGTGCCGTGTTCCTGTGCTTCACCCGTTTCATCAACACGATGAAGCAGGAGCCCGTGATGCAGCAGTTGTTGCCCTTGAGCGCCGAAGGTTTGCAGGAGAAGGCCCGCGCGACCCACGCGTGGGACTACCTGTACGAGCCCGATCCGGCCACGGTGATCGACGAACTGCTGCTGCGCTACACCGAGTCGTTGGTGTACCAGGCGGTGGCAGAGAACATGGCGTCCGAGCAGTCGGCCCGCATGGTGGCCATGAAGGCCGCAACGGACAACGCCGGTGCCCTGATCGGGGAACTGAAGCTGGTCTACAACAAGACCCGGCAAGCCGCGATCACGAAGGAACTCTCGGAAATCGTCAGTGGCGCTGCAGCCATCGGCGGTTGATGAACTGAAATCAGCTAGACAAGGAAACCGAACATGACCCAAGTGAACAACCAAGCACAGGGCAAGATCGTTCAGTGCATCGGCGCCGTGGTGGACGTGGAGTTCCCCCGCAACCAAATGCCCAAGGTGTACGACGCCCTCAAGATGGAAGGCTCCGCCCTGACGTTGGAAGTGCAGCAGCAGCTGGGCGACGGCGTGGTCCGCACGATTGCGCTGGGCTCGTCGGATGGTCTGCGCCGTGGTTCGATGGTCTACAACACCGGTGACACCATCCAAGTGCCGGTCGGCAAGGCCACCCTCGGCCGCATCATGGACGTGCTGGGCACCCCTATTGATGAATGTGGCCCGGTGTCCAGCGAGTTGACCGCTTCGATCCACCGCAAGGCCCCGGCTTACGACGAGCTGGCTCCTTCGCAAGAGCTGCTGGAAACCGGTATCAAGGTGATCGACTTGATCTGCCCGTTCGCCAAAGGCGGCAAGGTGGGTCTGTTCGGTGGCGCCGGCGTGGGCAAGACCGTGAACATGATGGAGCTCATCAACAACATCGCCAAGGCGCACAGCGGCTTGTCCGTGTTCGCTGGCGTGGGTGAGCGCACCCGTGAGGGCAACGACTTCTATCACGAGATGATGGAAGCCGGCGTGGTCAACACCGAGAAGTTCGAAGACTCCAAGGTGGCGATGGTTTACGGTCAGATGAACGAGCCCCCGGGCAACCGTCTGCGCGTGGCCCTGACCGGTCTGACCATGGCCGAAGCCTTCCGCGACGAAGGCCGCGACGTGCTCTTCTTCGTGGACAACATCTACCGCTACACCTTGGCCGGTACCGAAGTGTCGGCACTGCTGGGCCGCATGCCTTCTGCCGTGGGCTACCAGCCAACGCTGGCTGAAGAAATGGGCCGTCTGCAAGAGCGCATCACCTCGACCAAGGTGGGCTCGATCACCTCGATCCAGGCCGTGTACGTGCCCGCGGACGACCTGACCGACCCCTCGCCGGCCACGACCTTCG
>CAZAIR010000371.1:0-2733 GCA_964485225.1 uncultured Burkholderiaceae bacterium | reverse complement strand
CGCCGGCCCACGTGCACCACGCCGCCGCCCACTTGCGCACCACGGCCGGCCAGCGCCAGCGCGTGCACGAGCTGCAAGCTCAGGGTGTGCTTGGGCACGTTCAGCAAGCGGGTGCCGGCGGGCACCGGCACGCCGAAGTTGGCGTCGTTGAAGGTGTTGCGGGTTTTGGCATCCACATAGGCGTAGGAAGCCCACAGGCTGAGGCCGCGCGCGATCTCGCCGTGCAGGTCCAGCTCCAAGCCCTGGCTGGCGGCTTTGCCGATGGCGGCCAGCGTGAAGGCGCTGGGGTCGTCCACCACCAGCATGTTGTCTTGCTTGACCTTGAAGACGGCCACATTGCCTTCAAGCGCGCCCTGCCCCAGCGTGAACTTGGCGCCCGCCTCCACCGCGGTGGACTGGTTGGGCTCGAAGCCCTGGCCCCGGGCGTCGGCGCCCGACAAGGGGCGGAAGTTCTCGCCGTAGGTGGCGTAGAGCGAGACCGCATCGCTGGCCCGGTAAACGATGCCGGCTTGCGGGCTGACGCGGTCCACACCTTGCTCCGACACCCGGTTGGTGGCGCGGTCGTTCAGGGTTTGCTGGTAGTCGTCGTAGCGAGCGCCCACGCGCAGTTGCAGGCGGTCGCTCAGGCTGATTTGGTCTTGCACAAAGAAGCCCACCGACTTCTGCGTCTCGACCCGGTTGGTGAGTGGCGTGGGCGTGGGCAGCGTGTAGGCGCCGTACACCGGGTTGAAGATGTTGATGGCCTGCAGCTGCGTCAAGCTCGGGTTGGACGACAAGGCGGGCGCGCGGGCGCGCAGGAAGACTTGGTCGTTCTCGAAGCGGTCGGCATCGGCGCCGACGATCAAGCGGTGCTGCAAGCCGGCCAACTGGAAGCGTCCGTTGAGCTCGGCACGCAGCACGTGGTACTGCGCGTCGTAGTCGCGGAAGCGGCGCTGGCGGGTCAGCGTCTGGCCGTCCACCAACAGGCGCTGGCGGTTGGTGGCCAGCTCGGGCTCGGTCGAGAAGCCTTCCAGCGAAGTGGTGCGGGTGGTGAAGCCCAGCAACGCGTTCCAGTCTTTGTTGAAGTCGTGCTGAACCTCCAACTGGTGCCCCAGCACCCCGGCGCGCAGGGGGCCGTCACCCGGCTCACCCAAGAAGCGGCTGGCGGGGATGCGGCCCAGCTGGCCGTTGAGGGCCAGCACGCCGCGGTCGAACGGGATCTCTTGGCGGCTGAACTCCAACTCGTAAACGAGCGAGGTTTGCGGGCCCATGCGCCAGGCGAGCGAAGGGCTGGCGCCGTGCTTATTGGTCTTGACCGTGTCGCGGAAGCTGCCAGCGTCTTCGGCAAAGCCCACCAAGCGCACCGCCACGTCTTGCGACAGCGGGGCGGTCCAGTCGGCATCGGCGCGGTAGGTGTCGTGGCTGCCGGCGGACAACTTGAACTCACCCGCGGTTTTGAAGGTCGGCCGCTTGGTCACCAGGTTCACCGTGCCGCCGGGCTCGCCGCGCCCAAACAAGGCCGCACGCGGGCCCTTGAGCACGTCGACCGACTCGATGCCCGAGAGGTCGCGCGGCCCACCAAAGCCTCGGCCGGCGTTGAAGCCGTTGACCAAGAAGTTACTGGGCAGGTTTTCGTCACCCACAAAGCCGCGCAGCGCAAACGCGTTCCACAGCCCGCCGAAGTTGTTCTGGCGGGCCACCGAGGCCGACAGGTCCAGCGCCTGCGCCAGGCTCACCGCCCCCGACGCACGCAGCACCTCGGCATCGATCGACTGCTCGGCCTGCGGGGTTTCAAGGCGCTTGAAGTCGCCACGGTAAGCCTGGCGGACGCCGGTCACGGTGACCGCTTCCAGCTGCACTTTGGCGTTCGATTCTTGGGCGGTGGCGGGCACCAGGCTGCAGGTGGAGGTGCAGAGCAACAGCGCTGCGCGGAAGGTGGGATGCACAGGGAGACCTCAGGGGGAAGCGCCGCGCACGCGTGGCGGGCAGAGGGCAGCCGTCGAAGCTGCGCCTGATTGATAAGAGCTTCTCATTATCAACCAAACGCCGCCGCGGCCTGCCGGCCACCCTTCCTAGAATCCGCGCCCCTCATTCGCCGCCCTCCCGCGCCAGGCCTCCCATGGACATCGTCGTCAACGAAGCACTCAAGGCCTACATCGAACCCCTGACACCCGACGAACACCAGGCCCTGGAGCGCAGCCTGCTGGCCGAGGGCTGCCGCGACGCGCTGGTGCTGTGGGGCAATGTGCTGGTGGACGGGCACAACCGCTACGGGCTGTGCCAGAAGCACGGCATCCCCTTCCAAACGGTGCAGAACCCGCGCTTCCGATCGATGGAGGACGTGCACCTGTGGATGATCGACCAGCACCTGGGCCGGCGCAGCCTGTCGGACTTCCAGCGCGGCGTGCTGGCGCTGCGCCAGCGCGACATCGTGGCCGAGCGCCGCGCGCGCCAGGCGGACGCGCCCGCCGCCGAGCCGGCACCCGCTGCCCCAACCCTGCCGCCTGCACCCGCACCCGAACCGCTGGCCACACGCGAGGCCTTGGCCAAGGCGGCGCGCATCAGCAGCCACCAGGTGCAGCTGATCGAGAAGATCCAAAAGCAAGGCGCGCCCGAATTGGTGAATGCGGTGAAGGCCGGCATGGTGTCGCTCAACGCCGCGGCGGCTGTGGCCAGCTTGCCGGTTCAGGAGCAGGTGAGCGTGGCAGCGGCCGGGGCCGAGGAGCTGAAACAGGCCGCCAAGCGCGTGCGGGA
>CAZAIR010000370.1:0-2745 GCA_964485225.1 uncultured Burkholderiaceae bacterium | reverse complement strand
CCGCCACTGTGCGCTGCCTGCTGGTCGCGGTCCACCGACTGCAGTGTGGCCAGGTGGTCGGTCAGCAGCCACAGCAGTTCGTCCTGCGCCGTGGGCGGGCTGTGCACGATGGCCGGGTGGCGTGGCTGGGCCATGCTGCGCAGCTCGTCCTGCGCCTGCGCCAGCAGCGCGCGAAACGCCGTGGCCTCCGGCTGATGGGCCGGGTCCGGCAGACGCATTCCCAGCAGACGGCTCAAGGCGGACGAGGGCTGCATCCCACGCAAGCCCGGGTGGTGGACGCCCAGCCGGGGCTGCAGTCGAGCCAGCGAGGTGCGGATGGCCTGCGCACCCGCCAGCGGTGACAGTGGCTGCGCCGCCAGCGCGCTGCAGGCCTGCGCCACGGCCACCAGGTGCGCGCAGAGATTGCCGCTGTCCACCGTGGACACATAACGCGGGTGCAGGGGCTGCAGGGTTTCGGTGTCGTACCAGTTCAGGAAGTGGCCCCGGTGCCGCTCCATGGCTTGCAGGGTCACAAGGGTGGCTTCGAGCCGGTCGAGCAGCTCCAGCGTGCCGATCCAGCCGAAATGGCGCGCACAGCTGGCGCTCAGCAGGTACAGCCCGATGTTGGTGGGCGAGGTACGGTGCGCCACCATTTCATACGGGGCGGTCTGGAGGTTGTCGGGCGGCAGATGGTGGTTGTGGGCATCCACACAGCGCTCGAACAAACGCCAAGTGTCGCGCGCCACGCCGTGCAGCAGGTCCTGGTCTTGTGCCGACAACGCGGGATGACCCTGGCCGGACGGAGCCCGATTGGCCAGCCACACCAGCACCGGCGACAGCGCCCACAGCGCCAGCAGCAGCCCCACCAAGGCCCAGGGCGCCAAGGTGTGCAGGGAGCCCCCGGCCCACAGCGCCAAGCCACAGCCCAGCGCCAGCAAGGGTGCCGCCTTGTGTCTGCGCAGCGTGGCCGCCAGGCCTGTGATCAGGGTGTTCTGCGCAGCCTCGGCCGTGGTCCACTCCAGCAGATGCCAGCGGCTCACGGCCTGCCGGTGCACGGTGCGTACCACGGCATCGCCCAGCAGCAGCGCCTGCTGCGGCAGCAGGGCCAGGTGCCACACACCACTGGCCAGGGCCCTCAGCAGGTCGCCCGAGGCCTCGTGCACAAACCGCATGCCCACCAGCCCAAACCGGCGGGGCACCCAGCCCGCCAGCGCGCCCATCAGGGGCGCAGCCACATAGGCCGCCACCACCAGCGCCAGCGTGCTGGCCAAAGGCAGGCCCAGGCCTGCGATGGCCAGCACCACCAGCACCAGCGATGCGGGCGCCACCAGCGAGCGGCGCAGGTTGTCCAGCAGCTTCCAGCGGTTGATGGGCGAAAGGCCCCAGCGCTGGGCCTGGGCCAGAAAGGGCCACAGCTGCCAGTCGCCCCGCGTCCAGCGGTGCAGGCGGGCGGCTGCGGTGTCACTGTGTTCGGGCTCCGCCTCCACCAGCGTCACATCGCTCACCACGGCGCAGCGTGCCAGCGCACCTTCGAGCAGGTCGTGGCTCAGCACCTGGTCGGCTGGCAGGCGCCCGCCCAGCACGGCGTGCACCGTGGCCACATGCAGCAGGCCCTTGCCGGTGAAGCTGCCTTCGGCAAAAAAATCCTGGTAGACGTCGGACGTCATGGCGCTGTACGGGTCCAGCCCCTGTTGGCCCGCAAACAACCATTGCCACAACGAGGTGGTGGCGGAGGTGGGCAGTGGCGCCAGCACCCGGGGCTGCAGGATGCCGTAGCCCTGCACCACGCGCTGGCCTGTGGCATCCAGCCGGGGCTGGTTCTCGGGGTGCTCGGCCACCCCCACCAGGCTGCGCAGGCGGCCCGGGGGCAGCTGCGTATCGCTGTCGAGCGTGAGCACATAGCGGGTCTGCGGTGCCAGGTGCGAGAGTTCGCCCAGGTCCAGGAAGGCGCCTTGCCCGCGAGTGGCGAGGGCCGCCACCAGCTGTTCGAGCTTGCCGCGCTTGCGCTCCCAGCCGATCCACTGCTGCTGCGTGGGGCTGTAGGTGCGCGTGCGGTGCAGCAGCAAAAAACGCGGGGCACCGCCCGTGATAGACGGGTGCTGGGCATTCAGGGCCAACATCAAGCCCTCGGCATGGGCCAGCAGCACGCCGTCTTCGGGCAGGTCTTGCACATCGGCATCCACACCGTCGGTCAGCAGCGCGAATTGCGCAAAAGGCTCGGGGTTGGCCAGGTAATGCAGGTGCAGGCGGTGCACAAGCCGCTGGATGGTGCCGGTGCTGCTGAGCAGGGCCGGGATCGCCACCAGCACACGTGCCGATGCCGGAATGCCCGCTGGCAGAAGGTAGCGGGGCATGTAGGTCGGCCGGACGGATTCGCCAATGAGCCGGTTGACCACGGCCACCACGATCTCGGACACTGGCAGCAGCAACAAGACGGCGAGCAGCGCCAAGCCCGCAAGATGGGCTGCGCTGGTATCGGGCCCCGCCTGCACACCCCACAGGGGCGCCATCAGCCAGGCCAGCAGTCCGAGCGAGCCCAGCAGCAAGGCGCCCAGGTACAACGGCACACGCGACAGACCCACCGCGGACCGCCAGAGGGCCACCGCGTCGGTGGCATGTCGGCGCACACCCAGGGCATGCTCCAGCTGGTTGCGCCCGGCGCCTTGCAGCCAATAGCCTGCCAAGGCCTGCGCAGCTCCCGGATGATCTGGAGGCTCGCCGTCGGCACCCGACATCAGCACCAGCAGCGCCTGTGCCACGGCGGCC
>CAZAIR010000369.1:0-2746 GCA_964485225.1 uncultured Burkholderiaceae bacterium | reverse complement strand
GCCGGCGTGTGGCCCATCACGGCCACGGTGAGCGCCACCGTCAACGCCACCAACGCCACCGACCTGCTGGCCGCCGAGCTGACCGTGGCTGCCGACACGCATGACCACGCCCAGGAACACAACCACTTCACCGAATGGCTGGCCGCCGCCGTAGCGCTGCTGGCCTTGGCCGCGGGTGGTGTGTTCTGGCTGCGCCGCCGCGCCAACGCAAGGGGTGCCGCATGAAGCCGCTCTGGATGGTTCTCTTCATTGGTGCTGCCCTTAGCGCCGCCCACGCCGGCCCCGGTCATGACCACGGCGACGAAGCCCCCGCAGCCGCCGTGCCCGGCGGCTTGCAGCGCCAAAGCGATGGCAGCCTGAACGTGCCCAAACCCGCGCAGCGCCAAATGGGCGTGCGTGTGCAGGCCGTGCAAAGCGCCGCGCTGGCGCGCGTCACCCAGCTGCAAGGCCTGGTGCAGGCCGACCCCAGCGCCGGTGGCCTGGTGCAGGCCACGCAGGCCGGGCGCTTGGTGCCGCCGCCGCAGGGCTTCCCCGTGCTGGGGCAGCGCCTGCGCCGGGGGCAGGTGCTGGGCTTTATTGAGCCCACCTTGGCCCCGCTGGAACGCAGCGCGCAGGCCGCGCAAGTGGCCGAGCTGCAGGTGCAAACCGAGCTGGCCGTGCAGCGCGTGGCCCGCCTGACCGCCCTGGCCGACACCGTGCCGCGCCGCGACATCGAAGCCGCGCAAAGCGAGCTGCAAGCCCTGCGCGCCCGCCGCGCCGCCTTGGCCCAGGGCCTCAGCGGCCGCGAGGCGCTGACCGCCCCCGTGGACGGCGTGCTGGCCAGCCACAACGCCCAAGCCGGCCAGGTGCTGGACGCCCGCGACACCGTGTTCACCGTGGTCAACCCGGCGCGCTTGCGCATCGAGGCCTTGGCCTACGACGCGGCTTTGGCTGCTGACGTGGGCGCGGCGTTCCTGGTGGACAACGCGGCACAGACCGCAACTTCAAGCGCCACCTCCAAGGCCCAGCCCTTGACCTTCTTGGGCGGCGCCGGCGCGCTGCGCGACCAAGCCTTGCCGCTGCACTTCGCGTTGGCGGGCAGCGTGCCGCTGGCCGTGGGCCAGCCCGTGCAGGTGCTGGTGCACAGCCGCAGCACGCAAACCGGCCATGCCGTGCCCGCGGCCGCGCTGATGAAGAACGCCGCCAACCAAAGCACCGTGTGGGTGAAGGTGGCGTCCGAGCGCTTTGTGCCCAAGGTGGTGCAAGCCCAGCCGCTGGACGGGGTGCGCGTCGTCGTCACACAGGGCTTGAGCGATGGCGACCTCGTGGTCAGCCAAGGCGCCACCCTGCTGAACCAAGTGAGGTAAGCCGATGTTTGCCCAACTGGTTCACAGCAGCCTTCGAAACCGGCTGCTGGTGATGGCCGTGGCCCTGGCCTTGATGCTGCTGGGGGCGCTCACGCTGCAGCGCACCCCGGTGGACGTGTTCCCCAGCCTCGACCGGCCGCAGGTGACGCTGCAGGTCGAAGCCGGCGGCATGGCGCCCGAGGAGGTGGAGCAGCTCATCACCATCCCGCTGGAGCAGGCCATGGCCGGCCTGCCCGGCGTCACCGCTGTGCGCTCGGTGTCGTCGGTGGGGCTGGCGTTCGTCTACGTCACCTTCGACTGGGGCACCGACATCTACCGCGCCCGGCAGATCGTGAACGAGCGCTTCACCACCGCGCGCGATGCGCTGCCGGCCGGCGTGCAGCATGCGGCCATGGGGCCCATCAGCTCGGTGATGGGCGAGGTGATGCTGATCGCCATCCCGATCGACCCCACCAAGATCAGCGCCATGGCCACGCGCGAGTACGCCGACTTCGTGCTGCGCCCGCGCCTGCTGGCCATCCCCGGCGTGGCGCAGGTCATCCCCATCGGTGGCGAGGTGCGCCAGTACCAAGTGCAGCCCGACGCCACGCGCATGGCGCAGCTCGGCGTCACGGTGGAGCAGCTCAGCGCCGCACTGCGCGGCCACGCGGGCAACAGCACCGGCGGCTTCCTGGAGCTGAATGCGCGCGAGTACCTGATCCGCCACATCGGCCGCACCACGCGCTTGAGCGATTTGCAGCAGCTGCCCGTCGCATGGGTGAATGGCCGCTCGGTGTTGCTGCAGCAAGTGGCCACGGTGCGCTTTGCGCCCGCCATTGCGCGCGGCGATGCCGGCTTCAACGGCGGCCCGGCCGTCATCTTGGGCGTGCAAAAGCAGCCCGATGCCGACACCGTGGCCCTCACCCGCCACATCGAATCGGCGCTGGCCGCGCTCAAGCCCTCGCTGCCGGCCGGCATGGCGGCGCCGCGCGTCACCTTCCGCCAAGCCAGCTTCATCGAGGCCAGCATCGGCAACCTGCAGGGCAAGCTGCTGTCGGCCGCCGCCATCGTGGCCGTGGTGCTCTACCTGTTCTTGGGCAACGCGCGCACCACGCTCATCTCGCTGGCGGCCATACCGGCGTCCATCTTGATCACGGTGCTGGTGTTCCGCTACTTCGGGCTCAGCGTCAACACCATGACGCTGGGCGGCTTGGCGATCGCCATCGGCGAGCTGGTGGACGACGCGGTGGTGGGCGTGGAGAACGTGCTGCGGCGGCTCAAGCTGAATGCCAATTCCACGACGGAACGCATCGGCCCGCTGGAGCTCATCGCCCGCGCCACGCTGGAGGTGCGCAGCGCCATCGTGGTGGCCACGGTCATCATCGTGCTGGTGTTCGTGCCGCTGTTCGTGCTGCCGGGCA
>CAZAIR010000368.1:0-2772 GCA_964485225.1 uncultured Burkholderiaceae bacterium | reverse complement strand
GGGCAGGGTGATGGCGGCATCGCCTTGTCGCAGCACGGCCTCCAAGCTGGTGGGGCTTTCCACGCGCGGCGTGGCCAGGGCCACGGTCAGGCGCAGGGTGTCGCCCTCCCAGCTCGCTTGCTCGGGCTGGGCGTGGTTGTAGACGCCGGGGTTGGCGCCAAAGAAACGCAAGCCCTTGCCCTGCCAATCGGCAGGCAGACCCCGGGCGGTGATCACCAGCGCGTTGCCCTGCACCTCGGCCGAGGCCTGCGCGCCTGGCACAGGCTTCGGGAGTGCCGCTTGCGCGGCAGCAAAGGCGGCGGCGTGGGCCTGCAGCGGCTGCGGCCCGGCCTTGAGCTGCAGCGTGAATTCGCCCGACTCGGGGATGCACACGTCCTTGCACACCAGCCAGTCGCCGCGCACCTGCAGTTTCAGGTCGGTCGGCAGTGTGGCCGGCAAGGTGACCGGCACCGGCAGCAGCACCGTGCCCTCGTATCCGTAATTCAGCATCGGCCCGAAGGGCAGCTTTTGCGGCGCCGGCCACTGGATCTCACCTGCTTGCACGCCGGCCGGCAGCGTCCAAGTCAGTGTGGTGGGCAGGCCCGAATCGCCGGGGTTTTTCCAGTAGGTGTGCCAGTGCGGCTGGTGCTGGATTTGCAGGCCCAGCCACAGCGGCTTGCCAGCGGCCACGCCCTCGGGCGCGTAGGCCAGCAGGCGGGCTTGCACCTGCTCGGTGGTGACAGGGGCCGACTGCTCTTGGGCGGTGGCCAGCGTGCTGGCGGCCAGCAGGGCCAGGGCGGCGCCACAACGGGCCAGGGTGGCAAGCAAAGGGTGCGTCATACGGATGCGGGCGGGAAACCGGGTCAGGGGGGGGCTGCAGCGCGCCCAAGCGCGCGACTGTAGGGCGCTCTTGGTCGGGCTGCTGGGGGCCGGGCTTACAGCGCGGGCCGATGTGCCGCTCGTCAATCCCTGCCAAGTTCCCAACCGCTGCCGCGCTCAGGGTGTGGTTGCCGGCCCCTCGCACAAGGCCTTCAGCGCTGCCAAAGCCAGCGGCCAGGTGCGCTGCATGTAGTCCACGTACTCGCCCGTCATGTCCTGGTCCACCACCAACAGCGTGCCGCCGTCCACGGCCGTGAAGCTGTAGTTCTCGTAGGCCGGCGCCCAGGCGCGCACACGCTCGCTGGTGGTTTCGTCCTGGCCCTGCACGATCCAACCCAGGTGGCGGATGGAGATGAACTCGGCTGGGCGGTGCTCGGCAATCTCGGCCACCATGCCGTCGCCATTGGGGGCCAGGAAACGGATGCGCGCGCCCGGCGCCCAGCTGCCCTCGAAGCGCGAGCCTTCGCAAAACGGCACGGTCCATAGGCGGTAGCTGTCGGGATGCGTCATCAGCGACGCCACGCGGGCGGGCGGCGCGGCAATGGAGGCGCTGAACTGCAGGCGTTGGTGGGTGGGCATGACGGGCTCCAGGTGGCGTTGACGATCAAGGTGTGGGGGGTGCAGCCGGGCTCACCGCCGCATCCAAAAACCGCAGCACCGCCTGCAGCGCGGGCGTGCGCAGGGGGTCGGCCTCTACCAGCACCGAATGGCGCGCGCCCGGCACTTGCCAGCCGGTGCAGCGGCCGCCCACTGGGCTGCGGTTCACGTTGGCGCAAAACACGTTTTGGGCAGCGGGCTCCACCACCGTGTCGTGCTCGCCCTGCAGCAGCAGCACCGGCACGCTGATCTGCGCGGCTTGCTCGCCGCGCGCTTCGCGCGAGCCGGCGCAGGCCTGGGCCACCCAGCGCAGCGTGGGGCCGC
The DNA here is from genome assembly GCA_964485225.1 of uncultured Burkholderiaceae bacterium. GTDB lineage: Bacteria > Pseudomonadota > Gammaproteobacteria > Burkholderiales > Burkholderiaceae_C > Inhella. The sequence continues at coordinate 993 of CAZAIR010000368.1, read as the reverse complement.
TCACGCGGGCATCGCCGTGGCCGCAGTGCTCGCCTTCGCAGGTGGCGCTGCGGTCGTCCCAGCGGCGCAGCAGGCGCGGCACGCTGTGCGACAGCTCGTTCACGCTGAGGTCGGGCTGCGCCAGGAAGGCGGCGCGCTCGGCCTCGAAGCCCGGGCCGCTGACGCGCGTGGCCGACAACCAAGGCAGGCTGAAGGGCAGGCGCACTGCCCAGTCGTCGCACCAGCGGCGCAGCGCCGCGCTGGTGCCGGGCGGGGCCACGCGCGGCTCGTGCATGGGCGTCACCAACGCGGCGGCCACGAAGGGGCTGGCCGAGCCCTGGCGCGCCAGGTGCAGCGACACCACCGCCCCGCCCATCGAGTGCGCCAGCACCACCAAGGGTTTGGCGCCGGCACCGCGCTGGCGCTGCGCCTGCGCGGTGAAGCGCTCCAGGTCGGTGACCAGGTGGTCGAAGCGGTCCATGTGGCCTTTGTCGGCATCGGCCGGGTCGCTCAGCAGCCGGGTCGAGAAGCCTTGGCCGCGGTGGTCCTGGATGTAGACCGACCAGCCGTTGCGCACCAGGTCGTGCACCAGCTCTTGGTACAGGCTCAGGCCCTCGGTGAAGCCGGGCACCAGCACCACGCCGCCACGCGTTTCCTGGCGGTGGGTGTACATCCGGTGGTGCAGCTTCACCGGCCGGCCCCACCAGCCGCTGGGCGCGCCCGGCAGCGAACCCACTTGCAGCTCGGCCAGCTGCAGGGTCTCGGCCTCGATCGCCTGCCAGCTCATCTGCGCAAAGCGGCCCTCGGGGCTGACCGTGTGCAACGCCGCGCCTTCGGGCGCGGGGGGCAGCGCAGGCAAAGGGGTCGGTGTGTCGGCCAAGCTGGGCAAGGCCAGCAGCAGGGCCAGCCCGAGCAGGCCTGGGCGCAACAGCCTGGCGGCGGTGAGCATGGCGGTGGAAGGGCTGGCGGTGCGCATGGCGGCAATCTACCTGCGCAAATGCCCAGCCGGCGCGC
>CAZAIR010000367.1:0-2783 GCA_964485225.1 uncultured Burkholderiaceae bacterium | reverse complement strand
TCTGGTGCGTCAAGCCAAGGCCCTGGGCCTGGCGGTGGAGGGCTTCCACCTGTACGCCGGCTCGCAAAGCCTGCGGGCCGACGCCATCCAGCAGGCCCAAACCCAAAGCTACGAGCTGGCGCTGCGCTTGGCGCAGGCTCACGGACTGCGCTTGCGCTCGCTCAACCTCGGCGGCGGCTTGGGCGTGCCTTATTTCCCCGGCGAGCGGCCGCTGGACATGGCCCCTGTGGCCGCGCACTTGCACGCTCTGGTGGCCCGCGCCGCCACCGAGCTGCCCGGCACCCAGCTGGTGCTGGAACTGGGCCGCTACCTGGTGGCCGAGGCCGGTGTGTACGTGTGCCGCGTGGTCGACAAAAAGGTGTCGCGCGGCCACACCTTCTTGGTGTGCGATGGCGGCATGCACCATCACCTCGCAGCCAGTGGCAACTTCGGCCAAGTGGTGCGCAAGAACTACCCAGTCACGATCGGCAATCGCCAGGGTGCCCCCGCCGAGCGCGTGAGCGTGGTGGGCCCCTTGTGCACACCGCTGGACATCCTTGCCGACCGCATGGAGCTGCCCCAGGCTGAAGTGGGTGACCTCGTGGTGGTGATGCAAAGCGGCGCCTATGGAGCGTCTGCCAGCCCCCAGGGCTTTTTGGGGCACCCGCCAGCGGTGGAAGTGCTCGTTTAGGTCAGCGTCGCTGCAGCTGCAGGCGGTCGGCGTCTTCGAACAGGTCGCGCGTGTCGCCCACCACGTTGTCAGCGGACTGGGCGCTGCTGGTGTCACGGAGCGTGATGCCGCCGTCCAGCAGGTTGCGCTCCACCCGCGCCTGCGAGCCGCCGCGAAGCAAGATGCCGCTGGTGTTGATCAGGATGTTGTCGGCAAACAAGCTGTCGATGGCGCGGTTGCTGTCCAACCCGGCCTCGTTGCAGTGGGCCACCACGTTGTTGCGCACGATGCCGCCGCGGTGCTCGAACGTGAAGTCCGGACCCGGTCGGGCTGAGGCCCCACCCGTCAGGCCGCCGCCCAGGCTGATACCCACCCGGGTGCCGAACTGTGAGATACCGCTGCGCGTGCAGATCACCAGGTTGTGTTCGATGCGCCCGTTTTCGCCCCCGCCTTTCATGAACAGGCCGTAGGCGGGTGATTTGAGGTCCGGGCGCACGAAGTCGGTCACCAGGTTGTCGCGCAGCACCCAGGCGCTGGCGCCCACCAAGTCGAAGGGCGTGACCGGCCGGTTCACGACGCCGCGCACCGCCGTATTGGTCAGTGTGTTGAATTGCAGCAGGCCACCGTCGGGCCAGCGCCCGCCCTCGCCGTTGACCTTGATGTGGGCGTTGAAATCACTCATGTGGTTGTTACGCAGCACCGTGCCCACGGCCGCGCCCACCACGTGCAGCGCGTGCTCGCAGTCGTTGTGCACCCGGCACACGCCGTGCCAGTTCAGGTTCTCGATCACCCAATACGGGTGCGCCACCACCAGCGCCTGGATTGCTGAGACCTCGAAGCGGACGCTGCCCGGCGTTTGCGCCCGCAGCACGATGGGCGCATCGGCCGTTCCCCCTGTTCGGGTAGCCAAGGTGCGCGACCAAGCGTAGGTGCCGGGCGCCACTTCGATGACCTCGCCAGCCCGAGCTTGCTGCACCGCCTCGGCGAGGGCTTCCATGCTGTGCACTTGTCGGTCGGCCAGTGGTGGGCGGGCTGCTTGGCGGAGGGCGGTGGCGGCTTGGGGCAAGCCGGCGGGACTGAAACGCTGTGCCGTCAGGCCCCAGGGCCTTTGCCCCTTCCCGAGGTCGGGCAGACCATCGGGCACCGGGCGTTCGTGTTGGCGCTGTGCAGCCTGCAACACGGGCAGGGCCACGGCTTCCAGTTTGGTGTGTCCCTCTAAGCGCCGCATGGCGTAGCGGATCCACTGCGAAGGGGTGCGCTCGTTCCAGGCTTGCCAAGCATCCGAGGGGGAGAGGCCGGGTGGCGCCAGGGCGACCCACGCGCCTGAAATTGCCACCAGCACCGCCACGACAAGCAACGATGAGGTCAGAAGCAAACGCCTGCTAAGCCAGTGCCACGGCTGATTCGGTGTTGGACGCTTGCTGGGTCGGTCGGAGGAGCGAGCGGAGGGCATGGTGGTTAGGCCTCGGCAGCTTGAGCCGTCAGGCGAACGGCTGTTCAGTGCGGGATGTCTGCGACCCTTGTGCCTTCTAGTCGGCGCAAGAACTTCAACGTGGGACTGGTGAACGGTGATCGCAGCTGCAGCCCTTGGGTCAAGGCTTTGGCCGACAGGGTCATCTCTAGCAAGATGGACTCCGCTTTGCCGCGCATGCGGTGATCGATTTCGGAGGTGGGTGCCTCTGGCGTCGCGCCGAGGCGCTGCAGAAAGATGCGCTGATGTCGGCGCAGCCAGTTTTCAACGTGCCTGCGCAGCGCAGGCGAAGCGGCGTAACTGTCCATTAAGTCGGATACCGACGGGCCTGCAGTTGGCGGAGTTGCGGGGCAGAAGTCCGGCAGGCTCGGCAGACCTCGGCCGCTGACGGCGAAGAGGTAAGTGGCGATCCAGGACTTGGCGTCGAGCCCCAGGATGCCAAAGCCTGCGGACGTATGCCACAGTTCGCCAAGCAGTTCTTGGCTTTGTTCGCGCTGCAATCGGCGCAAAGCAGACCGCCACATCAAGCGGGACCACCAGCCGAACTTGTTGTGGTGACAGAAAGTGTCATTGGCGAACACGACCAGAGAGGCACCTGCTAGATCCCCTCGTTTCTCCAGCGCTTCAAGCCCCACGCGGTAGCCAGAGAATTCACGCTTCGCG
>CAZAIR010000366.1:0-2793 GCA_964485225.1 uncultured Burkholderiaceae bacterium | reverse complement strand
GCGTGCGGCGAAGGCAGCGTGGTGCTGACCGAGCTGCAACGGCCTGGCGCCAAACGGGCGGCTGCTTCGGCAGTGGTGCCGGGTTTGGGGCTTCGCGTGGGGCAGCTGTGGGCCTGAGTGGCGAATTGCCGGGTGAAGGCCCGGCTGTTCCGGCTCAAGCTGGGGCGCGGCGCGCCGACATTGACGGTATGAACCGGACCGCCCGCCTTCTCCCCTGCCTGCTCGCAGCGCTGCTGCTGGCGGGCTGTGAGCAATTGGGCATCCCCGACCCGGCTAAAGAAGCCGCCGCCAAAGAGGCCGAAGCGCGCGCCATTGGCAGCGCTTGCCGCCATGCCTTGCGCGCCATTGAAGACTGCTACACGCTGAACCCGCGCGCCAACAAGGCAGGTGTGTTCGCGGGCTGGCGCGAGATGGACGAGTACATGCGCGAGAACAAACTCGACGGCGTGACGCCAGTGGTGCCCCGCCCCGAGCCGCGCCGCCCGCGCCGGTCTGGCGACGAGGACGAGCCGGCGGCCGAATCGACCAAAGCCAGCGGCTGAGGCGGAGAAGGCTGGCGCTCGCAGGCGGCGCTTGGTGCCGCTGAATGCGCGTTTCGTCGCACGCGGATGGGCGGCCGAGGGGTCAGCGGCCAAGATGCCGCCATCGCAACCCCTCACGCCGGAGCCCACCATGCCCAGCCGCCCATTCGTTCGCCGTGCCTTTCTGACCGCCAGCGCCGTGGCCGCGCTCTCCCTGGCCGTGCCAGCCAGCGCCTGGAGTTGGAGCTGGGGCGATGGCGAGGCCGTCAAGGGCGACGGCAAAACCCTGCGCGAAACCCGCGCCGTGGCTGGCTTTGATGGCGTGCGCGTGGCCGGCAACTTCGACGTGCGCTTGCGCCAAGGCAATGCCGCCAAAGCCGAACTGGAGGGCGACGGCAACCTGCTCGCCTACGTCGAGACCCGGGTGGTGGACGGTGCCAAGGGCAAGTCTTTGGAAATCGGCGTGCGCAAGGGCTACAACCTGCAGTCGCGCCAGCCCATCCGCATCGATGTGGAAATGCCCAGCCTGCGCGCGGTGGCGGTGGCCGGCTCGGGCAAGGTGGCGGTCGACACCTTCAAGGCCGGTGAGCTGACCTTCAGCGTGGCCGGCTCGGGCGATGTGGTCGCACCGCAAATCAACGCCGACAAACTGACGATGAGCATCGCTGGCAGCGGCGACATCGCAGCGGGGGGCCGTGCCACCGACGTGCACGTGTCGATCGCCGGCAGCGGTGATGTGAAGGCTGCTGACTTGGCGGGTGACGAGGTCAAGGTCAGCATCGCTGGCAGCGGCAACGCCGCCGTGCAGGCCGCCAAGCGGCTCAAGGTCAGCATCGCTGGCAGTGGCGACGTGAGCTACAGCGGCGCGGCCGAGGTCAGCTCCAGCATCTCGGGCAGCGGCAGCGTCAAGAAGCGCTGAAAGCCGGGGCCGCCACAATGCGGCCCCTGCATGTTGGATCGACTGAACGCGCTGCGGCGCCACCCTGAATTCCAGCGCGGCGCCCGCGAGATGCTGGGCCCCGCGTTGGGCATTGCCGCCTGGGGCTTGGTGACGGGCGTGGCCATGGTCAAGAGCGGCCTGGACGTGACCCACGCCATCGCCATGACCTTGCTGGTGTTCGCGGGCAGCGCCCAGCTCGCCAGCCTGCCGCTGATTGCCGCTGGCGCGCCGTTGTGGGTGCTGTTGGCCACCGCCTTTTGCGTGAACCTGCGCTTTGTGATCTTCAGCGCGCAGTGGCGCCTGTACTTCCAGCACCTGCCGCTGACGCGCAAGCTGATGATGGGCTGGGTGGCGGGCGATATGAACTTCGTGCAGTTCACGCGCCGCTTCCCCGATCCCCAGCCCGCGCCAGAACAGGTGCCGTACTTTTGGGGCTCGGTGGCCATCAACTGGCCGGCGTGGCAGATCGCCTCGATCACCGGCATCGTGTTGGCCGAGCGCATTCCCACCCACTGGGGCCTGGGCTTTGCCGGCGTGCTGGCTTTGCTGGCCATGAGCTGCTCGCTGCTGGGTGAGCGTGTGCTGTGGGCGGTGGCGGCGGTGGCCGCGGTGGTGTCGATCGCCAGCTACCACCTGCCGTTCAAGCTGCACATCGTGGCCGCCATCGTGGTGGCGGGTGTGTTCGGCTGGTGGCTCGGGCGCCGCCCCGCTCAAGAAGGCCAAGGCACACCATGAGCGAGGGGCAAATCTGGCTGGTGATCGCCGGCCTGACCGGCATCACGGTGCTGACACGCGGTTTCTTCATGATCAGCCGCGAGCCCTGGCCGATGCCATCGTGGCTGCGCGACATGCTGCGCGTGGCCCCCTTGGCCGCCCTGGTGGCGGTGGTGGCCCCGGAAATCTTCCTGACCCAAGGCGAGCTGATCAGCACCTGGCGCGACCCGCGCTGGCCGGCGGCCTTGGCCGGTATCGCTTACTACACCTGGCGCCGCGGCATCCTGGGCACCATCGTCAGCGGCATGGCCGTGCTGTTGACCTTGCGCTTGGGCTTCGGTTGGTAAAAACGCTTCTCAACTCCCTTTCTGGGCTTGCACCATGAACGTCATCCGCTTCTCTGACCTCATCTCCCAAGGCCGTGTGGCCGGCCAGCGCGTGTTCATCCGCGCTGACTTGAACGTGCCGCAAGACGACAACGGCGCCATCACCGAAGACACGCGCATCCGCGCATCGCTGCCCGCCATCCGCATGGCGCTGGAAGCCGGCGCCGCGGTGATGGTCACCTCGCACCTGGGCCGCCCCACCGAGGGCGCGTTCAAGCCCGAAGACTCGCTG
>CAZAIR010000365.1:0-2808 GCA_964485225.1 uncultured Burkholderiaceae bacterium | reverse complement strand
CCCAACCGCGAGGCCGGCATCACCGGCTACAAGTGGATCGACTGGTACCGCGAGCACCCGGCCGATGACGACCTCAAGCTGCTGGCCTGGAGCGACAGCCTGGGCGCCGACGCCGCCTTCGTGAACTGGCGCCCGTTCCAGCATCCGCAGTTGGGCGAGGTGGAGATCGGCGGCTGGGACCTGATGAACTTCTGGCGCAACCCGCCGCCGGCCTTGCGCCAGAAGGAGGTCGAGCGCTTCCCGGCGTGGATGAACCAGCTGGCTTTGAGCCTGCCCAAGCTGGAGCTGCTGCAGGTGCGCGCCACCGCCTTAGGGGATGAGACCTGGCGCGTGCGCCTGGCCGTGTGCAACAGCGGCTACCTAGCCAGCCACGTGACCGAGCAAGCGCGCGAACACCAGGTGGTGCGCGGCGTGGTGTTCGAGCTGCATCTGCCCGAGGGCAATCCGCTGGTGCAACTGGTGAGCGGCAGCCCGCGCGTGGTCGGCCCCCAGCTGGAGGGCCATGCGCCCAAAAGCAGCCAGCACCACTTCCTGCCCAACCGCCACGCCACGGCCGACCGCGCCGTGCACGAATGGCTGCTGCGCGCGCCGCGCGGCACCACCATCGCGCTCAGTGCCCACCACGCCCGAGCCGGGCGGGTGCAGGCGGAGCTGACCCTGGATTGAGCGGCCGCCATTGAAACCGGTTTCATTGGGTGCGCGACAGGTGAGCGAATTATTCGCAAGCAGGTGCAACTTTTTCCCGTGCCTAGGAGGTATCCCCGGGTACGCGCTAGGCCAACGGCTCTAAAGTGAAATCGAATTCACCCAGCCCTGTGCCGTCCCGCCATGTTCAAAACCGTCCTGTCTCCGGCCATCTCGCTCATGCGGAGCCTGCCGTTGGTGAGCAAGTTCGCGCTGGTGTCCTTGGCTTTCTTGATGCCCTTGGTGTACCTGGTCACCACGGTGGCGGGCGACCGCAACGCGGCCTACCAGTTCACGCTGAAGGAAACGCAAGGAACTGACGCGATCCGCGAAGCGGTCAAGTTGGCCGACCCCTCCGGGCGTTGGCGCGGCAACGGCATGCTGAAGATGGGCGGCACCGCTGGCGCCGACGAGCGCCATGCGGCAGCGGCCCGGGAGGTGGACACGGTGCTGTCCAACCTGGCGGCCCAGTTGAAGCTGGACGACCCCTTGAACCTCACCCCGCGGCTGGCGAAGCTGACGGCCGCTTGGACCAAAGCGAAGGGCGCCGCCCTGACCACGCCGGCACAAGCGATGGAAGTCGGCAATGCCTGGGTGCGTGAGGTGCGGGAGTTCATTGGCGATGTTGCTGACGTTTCCAACCTCAGCCTGGACCCTGACGCCGATTCGTACTTCCTGATGTTGGCCCACACCAAGTACCTGCCCACGGTGATCGACTCCATGGGCCAGGTGCGCGCCACCGGCACCTACTTGGCGCGGCAGGGCAGCCTCGATGAGCACAAAGCGATGGGGATGCTGCTCCACAACGCTGGTGCGTTGGCGGAAGACGGCTTCCAAAACGCTTTGAGCAGCTTGAAGAAGGCAGTCGAAGCCAACCCGAGTGCCTTGTCGGTGCTCAAGCTCGACACCTTGGCCCAAGCCACCAAGGTGCTCCACCGAACCGATACCGAATTCGTTTGGGGGCAGCCCGTCAGCACCAAGGCTGATGAGTGGTACGCCACCACAACCGCCAACATCACCGCTTTGGCCGCTTTGAACGAGCAAGTTGGCCAGTCGCTGGACACTTTGCTCCACCAACGCGCCAGCTCGCTGAAGCGCGCCATGTGGACCGCCATTGGCATCAGCATCGCCTTCGTCGCCTTGGGCATCTATCTGCTGGCCGGCTTCTACGTGGCTGCCAACAGCACGTTTGCAGCCCTGGGACGCCGCATCGAGCAATTGGGCGATGGCGATTTCACCGTGCCGGCCACCCTGAGCGGGCGCGATGAGCTGGCCCGCGCTGGCAACCGCATGCGCGATGCCATGGGCAGTCTCAGCGCCTTGGTGCGCCAGGTGCGCCAAAGCGCGGAGGAGATCAGCGGCGCCACGACCCAAATCGCCGCGGGCAACGATGACCTGGCCCGCCGCGGCAGTGAGATGGCCGCCGTGGTGGAGCAAACCAGCGCCAGCACCGCCGCGCTCGAAGAAGCGGTGAGTGTGAACCTGCACAACGCGCGTGAGGCCAACGAGTTGGTGCAAGGTGCCAGCGTTATCGCAAGCAAGGGCGGTGCGGTGGTGGAGCAGGCCGTCACCAGCATGAACGAGATCACCGCCAGCTCGCACAAGATCGGCGACATCATCCAGGTTATCGACACCATCGCCTTCCAGACCAACATCCTGGCGCTGAACGCGGCCGTGGAGGCCGCCCGGGCTGGCGAACAAGGCCGTGGCTTTGCTGTGGTGGCCGGTGAGGTGCGTGCGCTGGCGCAGCGCTCGGCCGGCGCGGCACGCGAGATCAAGTCGCTCATCACCACCTCGATCGAGACGGTGACCCGCGGCAATGAGTACGTCGGTCAAGCTGGCACCACCATGCAAGAGATGGTGCGCGCCATTGAGCGGGTGACCACCTTGATGGCCGACATCACCAACCAGAGCGGCTTGCAAGCCGACCAAATCCGCCAGCTGGCGGCGGCCATTCGGGAGGTCGATAACGCCACCCAGCAGAACGCCGCCTTGGTGGAGGAAACCGCCGCCACCTCCCGTCACCTGAGCCAGCGCGCCAACGGTCTGGCCGAGACCGCCCGCCAATTCAAGACCGAGTGAGGCGGGCACGGGGCCAGCCGCACCGGCGCGGCTGGCGAGAAT
>CAZAIR010000364.1:0-2817 GCA_964485225.1 uncultured Burkholderiaceae bacterium | reverse complement strand
GATCTCACCGGTTCTCGGGTCAGTCGGTGCGCGCGGGGCCGCTGGTGCCATGGCCTGAAGAAAGAGGATGGTCACCGCCGCTATTTGGCGGCGGAGACTGCAGGCGGCGCGGGAAGGCACTCCGAAGGCACACCCATGACCACCAGGGCCTGGGCCGCTTCGAACTGGCTCAGGGTGCGCACCACCGAAGCCGCACTGCTGGTGACGGCTGTGGGCAGCAGCTCGGTGCCACGGCGGGGCATGAAGGTGCGCTTTGGCGCCTGCTCAATGACCTTGTACGGGTCCACGCGGCCGCCAAACGGCACAGCGCCAGCTTTGGCCCGGGCCTCGGCTTCTTCCAGCGTGGCGGCGTCGTGGGCGAAGCGCTGCACTTCCTTTTTGTTCGTTTGCAGCACAGTGTCTGCCGGGCGGGCAAAGTCCTCGCCAATGACGTTGCCGTCTTCGCGGAAGCCAGCGTCGTCACGCCGCACCAGCGGTATGGTGTGGAGGGTCTCAGCGCCGTCTGCATTGGTATAGACAACGCTGGCGGCGTCCAGCACCCAGGGGTTGTGGGTGATGGCCAGTTTTTCGCCGACCATGACCTGGGGCACGTCGCGCACACAGAACTCTTGGCCGTTGAACTTGACCGTGAGGTAGTCGGTGACCTTGCGCAGCTCGGGCACGTGGGTGAGCAGCTCACGGCAGAGCGACTCTGGCGGTGCAACGCGCAGCTGCTCTGCCTTGATGGTGAGCCACTGCTCGAAGCGTGTCTTGCCGTGACGGCTGTGCACCTTGTTGGCGTTGTACCAACTGGCCCATCGGCGTGCTTGGGCGTTGAGTTCAGCCAGGTCTTGCACCGGGCGCAGGCGCAGGCCGGACTCAAAGCTGCGTTCGATGATGTCGCGCGCTTTTTCTACCTGGCCGGTGGCCCTGGCCACGCCGGGTGCGTGCACCAGCAGCTTGATCTGCAGGCGGCGGGCCAGGTTGGCGAACATGCCGCTGGTGTTGGCGCTGCCCGGGTCCATGTACAGCATGTACGGCACGCCGTAGAACGGATCTGCACCGCGCTGCTGGATGGCGGCAATGAACGCTTCTGCCAGATTGGCGCCGCTCTCGGCCCCCATGACGTAGTGCGGGTAAATGGCGCCGCTGTTGTGGTCTGTGACTTCGTAGCTCCAGACCCGGTCGGCCTCGATCCGCTTCAGGTTGGCGGGTTTGTTTTTGTAGAACTTTTCGCGGTCCATGACCTGCAGACCGCTCTCAGCCGGGTTGCGGGTATTGAGGTAATACAGGACGCACAGGCTGGCGTCGATCTGCCAAACGTGGTTGGGGTGCAGACTCTTGAGCTCCACGGCCGGGGCCGGGCGGTTGAGCTGGTCAGGGTGCAGGTTGTAGTGGCGCAGCGCACGGGCAATGGCCGAGTCGGACAGCGGGAGCAGCTCGCCGGTTTCAGGGTCTGGCCGGGCAGCAACCACTTCGCCGTTGGCCCGCATGGTGTCTACCGCCTGGCCGATGGACAGCAGGCGCTTGTTGGTTTTGCGCGCGCTCACCATCAACACCGCGCTGATGGCCACGGCCTCGTCTCGGGTCAGCCACACGTCGCCAGCGTCGCTGCGCTGTTTACGGTCAGGGCGAACCGAGACTTCGGCCAGGTAGCGGTGCAAGGTGGGCAGGCTGATGTCCAGCTCGGCGCAGGCGGCTGCGTACACCGCAGCCTTGCCGCCATAGGGCGCTGCAGCGGCCGCCTGTGCCACCTGGCTGACGCGCTGAACAATGACGGGGTTGAGCGGCATGCTGGGTGTGGCCTGCGTCGGGTGGGTCAGTTCGCCCATTGCGCAACTTCTGCGGCCAGCTGCTGCTCGGCAGCGCTGGAAACATCGGGCAGGTTGAACTCTTCGCGCAGCAGGCTCAGCTCGGCCTGCAGCTGGCCGAGGAGGCCGGCCATCACCACCGTCTGGTCTTCAGCGCTGGCGTTCTTGACCGCGATGAGCGCATGGCGCACGCCGCCCCGAATCGCGCCCAGTGCGTCCATCGTGATGGCGGTGGCCTCTTTCATGGTGGCGGCCAGTTCTTCGTCGGGCGGTAGCTTGGCGATGCGGCGGGCCTCGCGCTGGAGCTGGTCGATCTTCTTGTTTTTGGTGTCCAGCAGGGACTTGTCGGCTTCGCGCTCCTGGCGCTCTTCCCGCAGGGCGGCTCGCAGCTCCTTGACGGACATGGTGGCGATTTCGTCGAGCTTGAGTTCGCCAGTCTGGCCGGTCAGTTCCAGCTCCTCGATCTGCTCGTCGTCCAGGACGAGCATCTCGAACAGCCTGCTTTGGCTGCCGATGGCCTTGGCCAAATGATGCGACGTCGCAACATTTGAAAATTTGGTCGCGGCCTGCATGAATCGCGTTGCAACACTTCGGTCAAGCCCAAGCACATCCAGCCTAGCAATGAAATTGCCGTGCTCGCAAGCCGCCTTCAGCACTGTCAGACCACGCCCTACTTCCAGACAGGCCTCCACCGAGCGGCGCATGTTGGCGCTGATGTCGCGCTGGATCAGGTCGGGGTCGGCAGCGTCAGCGGGGAGCTGGTAGCCGACCTGGGCTGCCACAGCGCGCACTGTGGCTTCATGCTGAGAATGGGCCAGTGCCAAGTCTGCGGCTTCGGTGCGCAGGTTAGACATGGCGCTGTTGATCTTGCCCTGGTCGAGATTCGGATCGATCAGGTCGATGGGGGCTTGATTGATGGGTTTTGGACCGCGTGGCATGGGTTTGTCTCTCAGTCTGGGTTACGGGAAAAACGGGCTTTGGACTCTTCGATCCGGCGCTCGGCACGGTCGATGGCTGTCCACACCTT
>CAZAIR010000363.1:0-2821 GCA_964485225.1 uncultured Burkholderiaceae bacterium | reverse complement strand
CATCTTCTTGAAGGAACGCTCCCCTGAGCGTTTGACAGAGGTGCCCGTTGTCTGACCCGCGATTGACCGTTGCGCGCCTGACCTTGAACGCTTCCCTTTGAAAGGGCGCAAGGCAGTCATGGGCAATGTTCTTTTCCTGGCGCATCGCATGCCGTACCCTCCCAACAAGGGTGACAAGGTGCGTTCGTACCACCTATTGCGACACCTGCAGCAGCACCACAGGGTATTTCTGGGCACCTTCATCGACACCCACGAAGATGACGAGCATCTGCCAGCGCTGAGGGCGCTTTGCCCGGACCTGCATGTGGAGCGTATCAATCCCAAGGTCTCGAAGTTTCTCAGCCTGACGGGATTGATCAGGCGCGAGGCGCTCACCGTCACCTTCTACCGCAACGCAGGCATGCGCAGGTGGGTACAACGGACGCAGGCGAAGCACAACTTGCAAGGTAGCCTGGTGTTCACGTCCGCCATGGCGCAATACGCCGAACCCCTGCTGTCTCAAACCCCCATGGTGGTGGATTTTGTCGACGTTGATTCGTGCAAGTGGCGCGACTACGCACCTGCGCATCGCTGGCCAGTTTCCTGGATTTACGAGCGCGAGGCGGATCAATTGCTCCGCGTCGAGAAGGCCACAGCCAGCCTGGCGAAGCGCTCTTTCTTCGTGACACCAATCGAAACCGCTTTGTTTCGCTCGCTGGCCCCGGATGCCGCGGCGAGCACCGAGTCGCTGTGCAATGGCGTGGATGCAGACTACTTTTCCCGCGCGGCGGATCGTCACAGCCCGTTTTCGGCTGATGAGAAGGCGATCGTGTTTGTGGGAGCCATGGACTATTGGCCCAATGTTGACGGCGTCAAGTGGTTTGCAAGACACGTCATGCCACACGTGAAAGCACGCTGGCCCACGGCATGCTTTCACATCGTCGGCCGCAATCCATCGAAAGACGTTCTGTCACTGGCCAGCGACAGCGTCAAGATTTCAGGAACTGTTCCTGACGTGCGCCCTTACCTTCAATTCGCCAGTGTGGTGGTTGTTCCGTTGAGGGTGGCCCGTGGTGTGCAAAACAAGATCCTAGAGGCCATGGCCATGGCCCAACCCGTCATCACGGTTCCGGCTTGCGCTGAAGCGGTTGGGGCATCTGCCGAAGAAGGACTGCTGCAGGCAAGTGAACCTCCGGCCTTCCTCGCATCGTTGAACATGTTGTTGAAGAACACAGATGCAGCGATGACGCTGGGCAGAGCTGCACGTGCACACGTCTGTAGACATTTCCGCTGGGCCGATCACATGAAGGGTCTGGATGCCCACTTTCCTTACCCAACTGGAGCAAGTGCATGACGACTGCGCTGCATGCACTTGAAGTGCCACTGCGCTGGCGAGCACCCCTGTCGGCGTTGGTTGTTCTACTGATTGCCATTCTGGCTCTTTATGCGCTCACAGGCCGTGGCATGGTCGCCATCTGGTCGGTGTCCGATACCTACGCGCACGGCTTCGTCGTGCCCTTTATTTCCCTCTGGTTGATCTGGCGCGTCCGCTACTCCCTCGCCGCCCTTGTGCCCCGACCCGCAGCTTCGGCGTGGATCCTCATGTTCGGTGCCGCCTGCCTTTGGCTTGCTGGTGATCTGGTCGCTGTCAATGCCGTGACGCATTTCTCCCTCGTGCTACTGCTGGTGCTGGCGGTGCCGTCCATTCTGGGTTGGTCAGTCACCTGGGCCATGGCATTTCCGCTCGGTTTCTTGTTTTTTGCAGTGCCCATCGGCGACTTCATGCTGCCCCAGTTCATGGAATGGACGGCCGATTTCACCGTGCTTGCGTTGCGCCTGAGCGGTATTCCCGTGTACCGCGAAGGTCTGCAGTTCATCATTCCGTCGGGGGCTTGGTCGGTGGTGGAGGCGTGCAGTGGCATCCGCTACATGATCGCCTCGGTCACCGTGGGTTGCCTGTTCGCCTACCTGAGCTACAGCAGCCTCAAAAAGCGGTTCATCTTTGTGGGCGTGGCCATTTTGGTGCCGCTGGTGGCCAACTGGCTGCGTGCCTACATGATCGTGATGATCGGCCACCTATCGGGCAACGAGCTGGCCACCGGCGTGGACCACCTTATCTACGGCTGGGTGTTCTTCGGTGTCGTCATTCTCATCATGCTGTTTATCGGCGCCCGCTGGGCTGATGCACCCGCGCTGGCTGTCGGCCCGATGACCCCGATTGCAAACAACGAAGCTGCGCCCCGTGGCAAGTCGGCGACCATGCCGGTTTTGGCCTTGCTGTTGATCGTGGCTTCACCGCATTTGCTCGAACGCCTGCTGGCGGTGAGCACCAACACCAGCGAGGTTGCACTGAGTGCACCTGCGGTAGAAGCGCCCTGGCAGAGCGCCGCGACGACGCCGAGTGACTGGATTCCGGTATTCCAGTTCCCTTCTGCCAGCAGCCATCTTGGCTTCACCGGGCCTCAGGGCCAAGCCGTGGGCGTTCACCTCAGCTATTACCGTGACCAGAACTACAAACGCAAGCTGGTGACTTCAGTCAACGTGCTGGTGACCAGCGATGACAAACGCTGGGCGCAAGTGGCCGGCGGCAGCGACACCACCGAGCTGGCCGGTCAGCCGCTCACGGTGGCTGCTGCCACGCTGCGCAACCAGGCCGGCGGTCTGGCGGCGAACAGCCAGCGCCTGCAGGTGTGGCGCTTTTATTGGGTCAACAACCGCTTCACGGCCAGCGATGCTCTGGCCAAAATACAGGGCGCCTTGAGCCGGATCACCGGGCAGGGCGATGACGGAGCCATTGTGGTCATCTACACCCCGCTCGACCCGCAGTTGAACGATGCCGACG
>CAZAIR010000362.1:0-2825 GCA_964485225.1 uncultured Burkholderiaceae bacterium | reverse complement strand
CAGCCGTATCCCCGGATGCGTCCAGCCGTTGAGGCTTTCGGTGGCCCAGAGCAGCCCGGTCTTGCCCAGGCCGTGCAGGCTGCGCTGGTAGTTGCGGTAGACCAGCTCGTGGCCCAGGCGGGCCAATGTGCCGCCCAAGAATTGCCCTGGCAGCAGCCCCGCCTTGCCCACCGTGCCGTAGGCGCCATAGCGCCCCAGTGATACCAGCCCGCCCAGGTCGCGGTATGCAAAAGTGGGCATGGCGCTGCACTGCAGCCAAGCGGGCAGGTGGCGCGCCAGGTGGGTGGCTTGCTGCACGGCCACCTGGGCGCTGGCGGGCAGGGGGCGTGGCTGGTCGGGCAGGGTGAGGGTGCTGCAGTCGCCCAGCGCAAAGATGTGCTCATCGTCCACGCTGCGCAGGGTGGCGTCGATGACCAGTTGGTGGCTGGGGTTGGTGCGCAGCCCCCCCAGGCGCGACAGCACCTCGGGTGCCTTGATGCCTGCGGCCCACACGGTCATGTCGTTGGGGGCGAGGGGCTGGTCGGCGGTCACCAAGCCCTGGGCTTGCGCCGCTTGCACGCGCGTGCCGGTGCGGATGGTGAAGCCCAGTTTTTCCAGCACCCGGTGGCTGGATTCGGACACGCGCTCGGGGAAGGCGGCCAGGATGCGTGGCGCGCTTTCGTAGAGCGTGAGGCGCAGGCGCTCGCGCAAGGTGGGGTCGCCAAAGTGTGCGGCCATTTCCATCAGGTGGCTCAGCTCTGCGGCCAGCTCGACCCCGGTGGCCCCTGCACCCACGATGTCGATGGTCACCGCCTCGTCCTGCAGCGCGCCGCGAAACAGTTGCCAGCGCAGGCGGTGGTTGAAGGCTTCGGCCTGGGCCTGGCTGTCGATGAAGTGGCAGTGCGCCTGCACACCGGGCACGCCAAAGTCGTTGGCGCCGCTGCCCAGGGCCAGCACCAGCACGTCGTAGGGCACGGCGCGTGGCCCAACCACGGGGCGGTCGCCCGCCGATGGCAGTTCGGCCAGGTGCAGCACGCGGCGGTTGCGGCTCAGCCCGCACAGCTCGCCGGGCTCGTAGGCAAAGCCTTGGGCGCGCGCCTGGGCCAGCAGGCTGACCTTGTGCTGGTGCACATCGCGCGTGCCGGCCGCAATGGTGTGCAGCATGGGCTTCCACAGATGGGTGAGGCTGCGGTCGATCAGCGTGACCTGAGCGCGGCCTTTGCGCCCCAGTTGCTGGCCCAGCCGCGTGGCCAGCAGCAGTCCGGCGGTGCCGCCGCCCACGATGACGATGCGGGGGCAGGGGGAGAAGCGGTGCGTCATGGCTTGGCGGTGGAGGATGTGGCTGCGGCTGCGGGGCGATCAGCGCTTGCGTTGTCGTCGGGCTGCCAGGCGGCCAGGGCCAGTTGCACACGGGCGTAGGCTTGCAAGGCGTCGGCCTGCTGCGCCATGGCGCTGCGGCGTGCCTGCAGCCACTGGGCTTGGTGCTGCAGGGCTTCGGTGGGCGGCTCCAGGCCGGTGTCAAAGCGCTTTTGTGCGTGTTGCGCAGCGCGCTGGGCGGCGCCTTCGGCCTGCGTGGCGTGTTGCCAGGCGGTGCGGGCGGCGCCCCATTGGCGCAGGGCCGATTCGCTGTCGGCCAGGGCCTGCAGCACGGTGTTCTCAAACTGGTGCCAGGCCACTTCGTCGCCTGCCTTGGCAGCCGCAGCGCGGGCGCGGTTGCGGCCTGCGTCCAG
Organism: uncultured Burkholderiaceae bacterium; assembly: GCA_964485225.1. Taxonomy (GTDB): domain Bacteria; phylum Pseudomonadota; class Gammaproteobacteria; order Burkholderiales; family Burkholderiaceae_C; genus Inhella. Next base: position 1,116 of record CAZAIR010000362.1, on the reverse strand, counting down.
CCAGTCCCATTGCAGGGCGGGGCCTACGGCGTAGCGCACCGCGCTGGCCTGGCCCAGGGCGCCAAAGGGGGCGTTCAGGCCCGCGCTCAGGTTCAGGCTCAGGCGGGGCAGGTGGGCGCGGTCGGCCAGCACGGTCTCGCCCAGTGCGGCGCGCAGTTGTGCGTCGGCCCGCGCCACGTCGGGGCGGCGCGCCAGCAGGTCGGTGGGTTGCACCACGCCGCTGGTGTCGGGCACGGTGGGGAGGGCGCCATCGGACGTGGTGGACGCGGCCTGGGGCGCCAGCAGGGCTTGCCAGGTGCTGTCGGCTTCGGCGGTGGCGGGTGCGCGGCCTGCCAGCACGGCCAGGGCCGCACGGGTGGCGTGCAGCGCGGCCTGGGTTTGGGCGATGGTGGCCAGGGCCTGTTCGCGCTGGGCTTGGGCGGCCAGGGCTTCGCGTTGGTCGGCCAGGCCCGCGCGCTCGCGGGCTTGCAGCAGGGCATGGCGGCGCTGCAATACGTCGCTTTCTTCCTGCAGCCGGGCCAGGTCGTGCTGGTACAGGCGCAGCTGCACGTAGTGGCGCACCACCTCGGCCTGCAGCAGGGCTTCGGCGTTGTGGGCGGTGGCGGCTGCGGCGTCGGCCTGGCGCTGGGCCACGGCGCTGGCGGTGCCGACGCGGCCAAACAGGTCGATCTCCCACGACACCATCTGGGCGATGGTGCCCAGGCGCTGCTCTGGTGGGCGGTCCAGGCCCTGGTTGTAGGGGTCCACTTCAGCCAGCGAGGGGCGCTGGGCCTGGGCCTGGGCGCTCAGGCTGCCCTGGGGCAGGGCGGAGCGCTCGGCCAGCCCGGCCAGGGCGCGGGCTTGGCGCACGGCGGCCACGGCGGCCTGGCGGTCCTGGTTGTGCTGCATGGCGGTCTGCACCAGGGTGTTGAGCTGCTCGTCTTGCAGGGCTTGCCACCAGTGGCGGCTGGGGGTGCCGGTGGCCATGCCCAGGGCGGCGGTGGCGGGCAGGGCGGTGCTGTGGCGTTCGGTGGCAGGGCCGATGGCACTGGGGGGCGTGACGCTGGCGCAGCCAGTGAGCGCCAGGGCCAACAACCCGGCCAGGGCCGTGCGGCGGTGGAGAAGGGGGGAGCGCAT
>CAZAIR010000361.1:0-2826 GCA_964485225.1 uncultured Burkholderiaceae bacterium | reverse complement strand
ATCCGCCGCGTGCTGTTCTCGACCCTGACCAAGTTCGACGGCGTGGGCGACCGCGAGCTCAGCGTCAGCGAGGTGCACCAAATCGCCGGCCGCGCCGGGCGCTACGGCATGCACGACGAAGGCTTCGTCAGCGTGCTCAAAGAAGCCGAGGCCGCCGCCATGAAGACCTTGCGCCAGCTGCTGCCCAAGGAGCCGCGCGCGCCGCGCGACTTCAAGGCCCCGGTGGCCCCCAACTGGCGCCATGTGCAGACCATCTCCGACCGGCTGGGCGTGAACTCGCTGCGCGATGTGCTCAAGGTCTTCATGCAGCAGCTGCGGCTGGACGATGCCCACTTCGCGGTGGCCGAGCTGGAGCAGATGCTGAACCTGGCCGAGCTGCTGGACCGCCACGCCGGCGCGCTGCCGCTGAACGAACGCTTCCGCTACGCCCAAGCGCCGGTGGACGACCGCTTGCCGATGCTGGTGGAGCAGTACCAGCAGTGGGCGGCGTCGCACGCCCGCACCGGCAAAGCCGGCACACCCTGGTTCCTGGATGACGTGGACCAGCACAGCCGGCTGGACCGCATGGAGCAAGCCCTGCGCGCCTGCACCCTGTGGCTGTGGCTGGGCCTGCGCTTCGAGGGCGTGTACGGCCATGTCGATGCCGTGATCGACCTGCGCTCGAGGCTGAACGACGGCATCGAGCGGCAGCTCAAAGGGAAGAAGCCGCTGTGGCAAACGCGGGGCGGCGCGCGGCGCTGAGCGCCGCACTGGCACCCAGCCCAGACCCTGCTCGAGCGAAAACCCGCCCTTTGCCAAGGACTAGGGGCGCTGACCAGAATCAGCGCATGAATACCCAAGCCAAACCCACAAAGCTCGCTCTGGGCCTGGTGCTGCTCGCCAGCCTGTCCTTCAGCGCCCACGCCAACCGCAGCAGCGAGACCCGCGTTGGCGACCACCTCAGTTACGCCCTGCCAGCCGGCATGCTGGCTTATGAGCTGGTGCGCGGTGACCGCGAGGGCGCGTGGCAAATGACGCAAACCTTTGCCTTGACCACCCTCACCGCCGAAGTGTTGAAGCGCAACACCAAAGTCACGCGGCCGGATGGCACCAACGACTTGAGTTTTCCCAGCGGCCATGCAGCCCGCGCTTTCTCGGCGGCCGCGTATGCACGGAAACGCCACGGCATGGAGGTGGCTTGGCCGCTGTACGTGGCTGCCACTTACGTGGGCCACACCCGCGTGGACGCCCGGCGCCACCGCTGGAGCGAGGTGGCCGCCAGCGCCTTGTTGGCCGAAGGCTTTGCCCACTGGCGCGTGACACCGGCTGGCGCGCAGGTGCAAGCCAGTGTGGGGCCGGATGGCGCGTTCGTGGCACTGAACTGGACGCTGCGCTGAGCCGTTTGCGGGCCATCTGCGGGTCGACAATCCGGGGCTTCAACGCCTCCGCAAGCTGAAACCGCGCTGACCCGGCGCGCCCACCACGCCACCAAGCCCACAAGGCCCCACGCTCATGGATACCCGCACCCACACCGCCCGCGCCCGCATTGCTGCAGCCCAAGCCGAACTGCATCGGCTGAACCTGCAGGGTTTCTTCGTTCCCTCCAGCGACCCGCACTTGAGCGAGTACCTGCCCGAACGCTGGCAAGCACGCCAGTGGTTGAGCGGCTTCAGCGGCTCGGCCGGCGTCTTGGCCATCACCCCCAGCGCCTGCGCGGTGTTTGCCGACAGCCGCTACTGGGAGCAGGCCGAAACCGAGCTGGCCGGCAGCGGCATCGAGCTGGTGAAGGTGATGCGCGCTGGGCTGGAAGAACCGCTGGCCTGGCTGCTGGCCCGTTTGCAGCGCGGCCAACGCCTGGGGGCCGATGCGCAGGTGCTGGGCCTGTCGCAGGCCCACGCGCTGGCGCAAGCCTGTGAGCGCGCCGGTTTGGCCTTCGTGACCGAACACGACCCCTTCGACGCCGTGTGGCCCGACCGCCCCGCCTTGCCGGCCCGCCCGGTGAGCGAGCACGCCGCACCGCACGCCACGCAAAGCCGGGCCGACAAGTTGGCCCACGTGCGCCGTGCGCTGGCCGAAAAGGGTGCCACGCACCACCTGATCAGCAGCTTGGACGACGTGGCCTGGCTGCTGAACCTGCGCGGCAGCGACGTGCCCTACAACCCGGTGTTCGTGGCCCACCTGTTGGTGGCCCCCGATACAGCGCAACTGTTCGTGGGCGAAGGGCAAATCGGCAGCGCGCTGCAATCAGCCCTGGCGGCCGACGGCGTGCAGTGCCTGCCCTACGCGCAAGCCCACGCGGCGCTGGCTGCGGTGCCGCCCACCGCCAAGGTGTGGCTGGACCCCAAGCGCGTGACGCTGGGCCTGCGCCAAGCCTTGCCGGCTGGCGTGGCCACGGTGGAAGCCATCAACCCCAGCACCCTGGCCAAGAGCCGCAAGAGCCTGAAGGAAGCCCAGCATGTGCGCGAGGCCATGGCGCAAGACGGCGCCGCGATGTGCGCCTTCTACGCCGCCTTCGAGCAAGCGCGCGCCAAGGGTGAGCGCCTGACCGAGCTGACGGTGGACGAGATGCTCAGCGCCGAGCGCGCCAAGCGCCCAGGCTTTGTGAGCCTGTCGTTCAGCACCATCGCTGGCTGGCGCGCCAATGGCGCTCTCCCGCACTACCGCGCTACGGACGACAGCCATGCGGTGATCGAAGGCAAGGGCCTGCTGCTGATCGACTCCGGCGGCCAGTACTTGGGCGGCACCACCGACATCACGCGCGTGTGGGCGCTGGGTGAAGTCAGCGCCCAAGAGAAGGCCGACTACACACGGGTGCTGAAGGGCACCATCGCGCTGTCGCGCACGGTG
>CAZAIR010000360.1:0-2843 GCA_964485225.1 uncultured Burkholderiaceae bacterium | reverse complement strand
TGCACGGCGTGTATCAGTTGGTTGGCGTGCGAGCGGGTGCGGAACTGAAGCGCCAGCTCGGGGTCGGCGCTGAAGCGGCGAAACGGCACCACGTTTTCCCGCGCCACCCGGATGGCGGCTTCGTCGCCGAAGTGCTGTGCCACCAGGTTGAGCGCCATGTCGATGCCCGACGCCACGCCGGCCGACGACCAGAGCGGGCCATCGCGCACGAACACACGGTTGTCCAGCACGTTCGCCCGCGGATGGGCCCTTCGCAGCCGTGCCTGCAAGCTGTGGTGGGTGGTGCAGGAGCGCCCGTCAAGCCATCCGGCATCGCCCAGCAAGAAGGCGCCGGTGCACACCGCGGCGATTGTCGGCGGTGGTGTTCCGTCCGTTCTGGCCAAACGGCGCAGCCAGGCCGCCGCCTGCCGCCAGCCCTCGGATGCGCGCAGCGACGGGTGCAGCTTGCTGCCGATGACCATCACCACATCCCCGATGCCCACCTGTGCGGGCAAGGGTGCCACCTCGCCGAGCAGCACGTTTTCGAATGCCCGCACGCTGCTGTGTGGCCCGATGCAGCGCACCGACAGGGGCGCTATCCCCAGTTCCTGCACGGAAGAAAGGATCTGCAACGGGCCCGCCAGGTCAAGTATGTGAACGGCGGGCAGCACCAGGAAGTGGGCGGATTTCATGCGTGAGGTGCCGGCGATGGGTGGCAATTGCGTGGCGTGAAAGTTGGTGTGCAGCTGAATCTACATGCATGCGCCAAATGAAAGTTGCCGATGATGGTTTCGTCAAAAGCTGTCCAAAAGATTGCCATGTTTGGCAGAAGACTTGCCTCGGCGCGTGATGCTGGATGCCTAGCATCGCGGCCATGGAAACGTCGATTCACCCACCCGAAATCGAGCTGCAGCTGCGGTGGGAGCCGTACCCCACGGATGCGATGCTGAGCGCCATCGTCGAGCTCATCGATTGTGCGAAAGACGATGGCGGAACGCTCGGCTATGCCGCGCCCATGAGTGCCGCTGAAGCGAGCGCCTTCGCACGTGGTCTTCGATCCGCCCTGCGGGACCGCACGACCCATGCCTTGCTGGGCACGGCAGGTGACTACCTCCGATTCTTCTGCCTGCTCACGCCGAGCCCCATGCCCAATTGCCGTCATCGGGCAGAGCTGAGCAAAGGCGTCATGCATCCAGGCCATCGCGGACGCAACCTGCTCCCGCGGGTGTTCCGGGCCATCGTGCGACAGGCCGAGTCGCTCGGTATCGAACAGCTCGTCCTGGACGTGCGCGAGGGCACGCGCGCCCACGCGCTGTGGGAGCGATTCGGCTTCCAGACCTACGGCGTGCTCGACGACTACGCGCGCGTGAACGGTCAGCGCTTCCGCGGTCACTTCATGTCACAGACGGTGGCCTCGCTCAAGCAGCGTTCGTTTTCATCCACGATCCCAGGAGGACAGCCATGATTCCGTCCAGCATCTTCAAGGAGCAGTTGCGCTATGCGCTGCACCGCCAACTCACGCTCGGTCATCCCATTTTCAATGAGCTGTTTGATGTCGAGCGACCGAACCTGGCGTTGTTGCGGCAAACGGCCCTGCAGGGCTATCAGCTCACCAAGCACTTCCTGGGTTATGTGGAGCAGCTCTACATGCACTGCCCGCTGCCCAAGTTCCGGCGCGCCCTGCTCATCAACCTCTATGAAGAAGAAACCGGCCGACTCTCCAAGACCGACAACCACGTGGTGCTGATGCAGAACTTCCTGCGCGCCATCGGCATCTCCGACGCCGAGCGCGACGCAGAGCAACCCCTGACCGCCACCGCCGAACTGATCGACTACCGAATGAAGGCGGTGAGCAACCCCGCGCGCTATCACATGGGCGCTGCGGCGGTCATGATCGCCAGCGAAGGGCAGAACCTCGAAACCAAGGCCGGTGAGGCGCGCCACGAGTTGTTCGAGCGGATCTACGGGTTGACCGATGCCGATCTGGAGTTCTTCATCGTGCACCAGATAGAGGATGTGGGCCACGTCGAGCAGGGTCTCAATCTGGTGACGGCCTTGTGCACCACCGAAGCCATGCAGCGCGAGGCGCTCCACGCGGTCGAGCACACCTGCCACTTGTTCCACGCGATGTACGAAAACATCTACCAGGAATACCTGGGGCGTGTCGAACGCGGCCTCTACTATGAAGCCGTCTGATATGAGGAGTCGGTTGTCGACCGCAAGGCAGGCGGTCTACCTGCTGGTGGCGGTGGCTTTTGTGGTGGTTTTCCTGTCGACGGCCATCAAGGGCGTCTATCAGGTCTACTTCGTGCAGATAGCCGACCACTTCGGCCGGGGACGCGCCCAGTTCGCTTGGTCCGGCGGGCTCTTCATGCTGGTGACGGGCCTGGCCTCACCGTTGGTGGGCGCCTTGAGCGATCGCCTCGGGGCGCTGCGCACCGCCGCCATTGGCGCTTGTGCAGCGGGCGTGGCGTTCATGCTGGCCTCGCTCATCAGCCAGTCGATCTGGGTGTTCTCGGTGGCCTTCGGGGTACTCGGCGCCTTCGGTCTCGCGGCCATGACGTTCGTGCCCATGGGCGTGCTGGTCGACCGCTTGTTTGAAGGGCGCCGCAAAGGCCTCGCCTACGCCGCGATCACCAACGGGACGGCCATCGGGTTCATCGTCCTGTCGCCAGCCTGGGTGTGGCTGCAACCCCAGGTGCCCTGGACCCAGGTCTTCTTCGTCATGGGTGCTCTTTTTGCCGTCCCCCTCACGCTGGCCCTGTTCCTGGTGGCCCGCCTGGAGCCGCCATCACCCGCGCCCGAGCGACGCGACGTACCCCAGTCCGCATGGCGCACCGTGCGGCGTGACCCGGTGTTCTATG
>CAZAIR010000359.1:0-2845 GCA_964485225.1 uncultured Burkholderiaceae bacterium | reverse complement strand
CGCTCAACCCCAACTCCTTGCGCGTGGTGCAAGGCTTCGTGGAACCGGCCTTGGTCAGCGCCGCAGCGGCCAGCCACTGGCAGTTCGAGCGCCATGGCTACTTTGTGGCCGACCGCCACGACCACAGCGCCGACCGCGCCGTGTTCAACCGCACCACCACGCTGCGCGACACCTGGGCGGCGCGCTGAGGCGCTGAGGCGGTTCAGAATGGTGCGCAGCGGCCGTGACCCCACGGCCACCCACGCACCGGAGTACACCGTGAGCCGCACCACCATCGAGCGCTTTTACGCCGCCTTCCAGCAGTTGGATGGCGCAGCCATGCAGGCCTGCTACGCCCCCAATGCCCGCTTTGAGGACGAAGCCTTCACCCTGCAAGGCCGTGAAGAGGTGGGCGCCATGTGGCAAATGCTGTGCGACGCCGTCAAGGCCAAGGGCATGGACGTGTGGCGGCTGGAGGTGAGCCAGGTGACCGACAGCAGCGCGCACTGGGAACCGCACTACCGCTTCACAGCCACAGGCCGCTTGGTGCACAACGTGGTTGATGCGCAGTTCACTTTCGATGCACAGGGCTTGATCCTCACGCACCGCGACCGCTTCGACTTCTGGCGCTGGAGCCGCCAGGCACTGGGTGCACCCGGCTTGCTGTTGGGTTGGAGCGGCTTTCTGCGCAGCAAGGTGCGGGCACAGGCCGCCAAAGGTTTGGCCGCTTACCGCCGCAAAGCCAAGGCCTGATCCACCTCCAGCCGCAGCGCAGCGCCAAAGGCGACTGCGTCGCCCACGGTGCGCAGCCGCTCGTAGGCCTGCTGCGCCTCGGGATGCACGCGACGCAGGTAATGCAGCCACTGCTTGACGCGGCCCGCTTGGTGCTTGGGCACCACAACGGCCTGCACGCGCGCCCAGTAGCTGAGCAAAGCCGGCGCAATGTCTGGCCAGCGCAAAGGCGTGGATGGCAAACCGGCATCGTGCGCCCGGATGGCCAGCGCCAGCCCGGGATCGGCCACGGCGCCGCGCCCCAGCATGAGGCCGCTGCAGTGGCTCTCGGCTCGGGCTTGCACGGCATCGGACACGGTCCAGATCTCGCCGTTGGCGATCACCGGCACATCCACCGCCTCTTGGATGCGCGCCACCGCGTGCCAGTGCGCGGGCGGCTTGTAGCCCTCCAGCTTGGTGCGGGCGTGCACCACGAGCTCGGCCGCGCCGCCGCTGACCAAGCTTTGCGCGCACTCGATCATGCGGCTGCGGTCGGCCACGCCCAAGCGCATCTTGGCCGTCACAGGAATGGCGGCCGGCACGGCAGCGCGCACCGCGCGCACGATGGCGTGCAGCAGCTCGGGTTCGTCCAACAGCACCGCCCCGCCCCGGTGGCGGTTCACGCACTTGGCCGGGCAGCCGAAGTTGAGGTCGATGCCCTGGGGCTGCAGCTCGGCCATGCGGGCGGCGTTGGCCGCCAGCACCTCGGGCTCAGAGCCCAACAGCTGCGGCCGCACCGGCACACCCGCCTGGGTGGCGCCACCGGCCAGCAGCTCGGGCACGATGCGCGTGAACACGCGCCGGGGCAACAGCTGGTCGGTGATGCGGATGAACTCACTGACACAGCGGTCGTAGCCCGAGCCGGGCGTGCCGATGGCCGTGAGCTCCTCGCGCAGCAGGTGGTCCAGCAGCCCCTCCATCGGGGCCAGCAGCAGCAAGTTCTTCACGGGAACTGTGGACAAGTCCGTGAATGACTGCGGGGCTCGGTCGGCAAGTGCTTGATCCGTAAGCGTTTCAGTCGCCCTGCCTCAAAAAGCGTCAGGCCCCTGAAACGGGGCCTTGGATCACTTCGAATCGGGCAATTCGATCTTGACTTCGAGCACTTCCAGGTTGTCCTGGCGCTCCATGTTGACGATCACGTGGTCGGGGTTGATGTCCACGTACTTGCTGATCACCGCCACCAGCTCGCGCTGCAGTTGCGGCAGGTAGTCAGGCTTGGCGGCATTGCGGCCCGTGCGCTCATGGGCCAGGATCAGCTGCAAACGCTCCTTGGCGACGCTGGCGGTTTGCTTCTTTTCACCCAAGAAGAAGGACAGGAATCCCATGCTCATGCTCCCGGGCTTCAACGGCCGAACAGGCGCTTGAAGAAGCCCTGCTTGTCGGCCTCGATGAAGCGCATCGGCTTGTCTTGACCGAGGAAGCGGTCGATGACGTCGAGGTAGGCCTCGGCCACGTTGCTGCCCTTCATCAAAATGGCCGGCACGCCTTGGTTGGAGGCCTGCAGCACCGATTCGCTTTCCGGGATCACGCCGATCAGCGGCGTGCGCAGGATCTCGTGGATGTCTTGCAGGCTCAGCATCTGCCCACCCTCGACCCGGTTGGGGTTGTAGCGGGTGATGAGCAGGTGCTCCTTGATGGGCTCGCGGCCATCGATGGCACGCTGGGTCTTGCTGCTCAGCATGCCCAAGATGCGGTCGCTGTCGCGCACCGAGCTGACTTCGGGGTTGGTCACCACGATGGCCTCGTCGGCGTAGTGCATCGCCATCAGCGCACCGGTTTCGATGCCGGCCGGCGAGTCGCAGACGATGAAGTCAAAGCCCATCTCGGCCAACTCGTCCAGCACCTTCTTCACGCCTTCTTGCGTCAGCGCGTCTTTGTCGCGCGTTTGGCTGGCGGCCAGGATGTAGAGGTTGTCGTGCTGCTTGTCGCGGATCAGCGCTTGGCTGAGCTTCACGCCATCTTGGATGACGTTGATGAAGTCGTAGACAACGCGGCGCTCAACGCCCAGGATCAGGTCGAGGTTGCGCAGGCCGACGTCGAAGTCGATCACGGCGGTCTTCTTGCCGCGCAGGGCCAGGCCGGTGGCAAAGCTGGC
>CAZAIR010000358.1:0-2850 GCA_964485225.1 uncultured Burkholderiaceae bacterium | reverse complement strand
CGTGGCCGGCCAGGCCGAAGCCGGTGACGTCGGTCAGCGCGTGCACGCCGGGCAGGGCGGCCAGCACCGGGCCGGGGGTGTTGAGCTGGGTGGTGGCGGCCAGCATCGCGGCGTAGCCCTCGGGCGACAGCTGCGACTTCTTCAGCGCCGCTGAGTACACGCCCACGCCCAGCGGCTTGCCCAGCACCAGCACATCGCCCACCTGCGCGTCGGCGTTGCGCTTCACGCGCTGCGGGTGCACCAGGCCCAGCGCCACCAGGCCGTAAATGGGCTCGACAGAATCGATGGTGTGGCCGCCGGCGATGGGGATGCCCGCAGCGCGGCACACGCTGGCGCCGCCCTCCAGGATGCGGGCGATGGTGGCCACCGACAGCTGCGCCACCGGCATGCCCACCACCGCCAGCGCCATGATGGGCGTGCCGCCCATGGCGTACACATCGCTGATGGCGTTGGTGGCGGCGATGCGGCCGAAGTCGAACGGGTCGTCGACGATGGGCATGAAGAAGTCGGTGGTGGCGATCAGCGCCTGCTCGGCATTGAGCTGGTAGACGGCCGCGTCATCCGAGGTCTCGATGCCCACCAGCAGCTGCGGCGGCAGCGCAAAGCCGGTACTGCCCTTGAGGATCTCTGACAGCACGCCCGGGGCGATCTTGCAGCCGCAGCCACCGCCGTGGCTGAGGGAGGTGAGGCGGGGTTCGGTCATGGCGTCGGAGCGTGCTGGCACGCGGCGGAATCAAGGGCCTTGTGAGTATGGCGGCTGCGGCTGGGCGCCCGCGCCGATACAGTTGAGGCATGTTCTGCAGCCCCCGCCACAGCCTGCACCGCACCCACGCCCACTGGGTGCTGCTGACTTTGGTGCTGGTGTGGCTGGCCTTGGTGCCGCTGCGGGGCTGGGCCCAAACCAGCATGCCGCTGACCGCCGCCGCTGCAGCCGCCGAAGCCACGGCCGAAGCCGCCATGCCCTGCCACGGCAGCGCGGCGGCCACCCCGGACGACGGCGCCACCAGCCCCCATACCCCGTGCAGCGACTGCACGCTGTGCCACGCCGTGGCCGCGCCCGCCCCCACTGGGCTGGCGCCGCTGCCGCGCCCCACCTCACCCGGCTGGCAAGCCCGGCCCAGTGCGGCCCCGCCGACGCACCCGGCCGAAGCCCCGTTCAAACCACCCCGAGCCTGAGCACCCCGGGCCCCTGCCGCGCGCAGGTGCTTGTGCCTTTGCCGCTTGATTTGCTTGTAGAGCGCCCCATCCCATGGGGCGCGGTTTGCATCGGGAGATGACATGTCACTTTGGATCGCGCGCGCCACCGCTGGCGCTGCGTTCACCTTGGCCCTGCTGGCCGCACCCGGGGCGTGGGCCCTGCCGATGGGCAGCCCCGGCGACACCATGGTCATGCTGGACGTGGGGGCCGACGAGCGCGAATGGGCCGCCAACTACGCGCTCAGCGGCCGCTTCGCGCTGGGCGCCACCACGGGCCGCTGGCTCGAGGAACAGCCGCACGGCGCCATGCAGCATGAACGCGAGCGCCGCTTCACTGCCCTCACCAGCACCCACAGGCTGCAGCGCTGGAACCTGCCCCACGCCCAAGCCAATGTGTGGCTGGTGGGGCAGCTGGGCCAGGTGCGCGGTGAAGGCCTCGGGGGCGCGCGCACGCTGGCCAGCGTGTCGCTGATGGCCGACTACGAAACCACCCGCGTGTACCTCGGCGGCGGCTGGCGGCCCATGCGCGCCAGCGGCGGCTTGCGCCACGACACCACCTGGCTGCGCAGCGGTTTCTCGTTCTATGAAGCCGAGTACGACGCCGTGCAGCCCTGGTTCATCTTGGAGGCCAAGCAAACCCGCAACGCTTGGGATAGCGAAACCGTGCTCACGCCCATGCTGCGCTTCATCCACAAGCGGGTGTTCGTCGAAGCCGGCGGCAACCGCAAAGGCAGCCAAGTCAACCTGATGTTGGTCTTCTGATTCTTTTCAACCTATTCCACTACCTTTGGAGAACCCCATGACCCTCACCCGTTTCATCGCCAGCCTACTGCTGGCCACCGCCGCCCTCGCCCCCACCGCCCATGCCGCCGATGCAGCGCCGCAAACCGTCAAGCTGTCGGTCAACGGCATGGTGTGCGCCTTCTGCGCCCAAGGCATCGAGAAGCGCCTGAGCGCGCTGCCCGACGCCGGCCCGCTCTACATCAACCTCGCCAAGAAAGTGGTGGCCGTGGAAGCCAAGCCCGGCCGCCAGCTCAACGTCGAGCAACTCAAGGCGCAGGTGGTGGAAGCCGGCTATGAGGTGACGCAGACCGAAACCGTGCCGCAAACCGTGGCCCAGATCCGCGCGGCCATGAAGGCCAAGCCGTGAACGGAGCCGACACCGCCACCAACACCGACGCGCTGCCACGCAGCCCGTGGTGGTCGGCCTGGGGCGCGCTGCTCACCAGCAGCGCCACCCTGGTGTGCTGCGCGCTGCCCGCCCTGCTCGTCACCCTGGGCGCGGGGGCGGCGCTGTCGTCCCTGGTGTCGGCCTTCCCCGGCCTGGTGTGGCTGAGCGAGCACAAGGCCTGGGTCTTCGGCCTGGCCACGGCTATGACCGCCCTGGGTGGCTGGGCGCAGTGGCGCAACCGCCGCGCACCCTGCCCGCTGGACCCCACCCTGCGCCAACACTGCCTGCGCACCCGCGCGTGGTCGTGGCGGCTGTACCTGGGCTCGGTGGTGGTGCTGGCGGTGGGGGCGCTGTTTGCGTTTGTGTTGCCGGCTTTGGGTTGAGGGCTGGGGCCTGGGCTGCAACATCAGCGAGAGCGCGCGCGAAGGACGCCCCAAGATCGACCCGCACCGGGCGCCTCGCTGCGCTCGGTCACCTTTGGC
>CAZAIR010000357.1:0-2851 GCA_964485225.1 uncultured Burkholderiaceae bacterium | reverse complement strand
GCGTCAACTTCGACAGCAAGCGCTGCGAGGGCTACCGCAACTTCTGCAACAAGCTGTGGAACGCCACGCGCTTTGTGCTGATGAACACCGAGGGCCAAGACTGCGGCCTCATCGAAGGCCAGTGCCCACCCGGCTACAACCAGTTTTCCCAAGCCGACCGCTGGATCACCAGCCGCCTGCAGCGCACCGAGGCCGAAGTGGCCAAGGCCTTTGCCGACTACCGGCTGGACCTGGCCGCCAACGCGCTCTACAGCTTCGTGTGGGACGAGTACTGCGACTGGTACCTGGAAATCGCCAAGGTGCAGCTGCAAGTGGCCAAGGACGCCGGCGACGAGGCCTCGGCCCGCGGCACCCGCCGCACGCTGATCCGCACGCTCGAAACCGTGCTGCGCGCGCTGCACCCCATCACGCCCTTCATCACCGAAACCCTGTGGCAAGCCGTGGCGCCCGTCGCCGGGCGCAAGGCGGCCGACGAGGTGCGCTACATCGCCACCGCGGCCTACCCCGTGTCGCAACCCGAGCGCATCGACGAAGCCGCCGAGGCCTGGGTGCTGAAGCTGAAAGACGCCGTCAGCGTGACCCGCAGCCTGCGCAGCGAGATGAAGCTCAGCCCGGCCGAGCGCGTGCCGCTGCTGGTGGAGGGCGACGACGCTTTCTTGCAAGCCGCTGCGCCCTTAATCAAAACCCTGGCCAAGCTCAGCGAGGTGCGCTTCCTGGATGCCACCGCCTTCGCGCAAGCCACCCAGCTGGCGCCGGTGCTGGTGCACGGCCAGGCCAAGCTGGCGCTGGAGGTGAAGATCGACCTGGACGCCGAGCGCGCCCGCGTGGCCAAGGAAGTGGCGCGCCTGGAAGGCGAGATCGCCAAAGCGCAGGCCAAACTCGGCAGCGAGAGCTTCGTGGCCCGGGCGCCTGAGGCCGTGGTGGCGCAAGAGCGCGCGCGGCTGGCCGGCTTCGAGGCCCAATTGATTCAACAACGTGAACAGGCGGCCCGTCTGGGCTGAATTCCATGAAAGCAAGCGTCACCAAAGCCGTCTTCCCCGTCGCCGGGTTGGGCACACGGTTTCTGCCCGCCACCAAGGCGCAGCCCAAAGAGATGCTGCCGGTGGTGGACAAGCCGCTGATCCAGTACGCCGTGGAAGAGGCCTACGCCGCCGGCGTGCGCGAAATGATCTTCGTCACCGGCCGCCACAAGCGCCCGATCGAAGACCACTTCGACATGACCTTCGAGCTGGAAGTGGCGCTGGAGCAGGCCAACAAGCACGAGCTGCTGGAGGTGGTGCGCTCGGTCAAGCCCGATGACATGGAGTGCATATACGTGCGCCAAGCCCAAGCCTTGGGCTTGGGCCACGCCGTGCTGTGCGCGCAGCGCTTGATTGGCAACGAACCCTTCGCCGTTCTGCTGGCCGACGACTTGATGGTGCACAGCAAGCCGGTGCTGCAGCAGATGACCGAGCAGTTTGCCGAGTGGCAGGCCAGCATCATTGCCGTGCAAGAGGTGCCGGCCGAGCACACGCGCCGCTACGGCATCGTGGCCGGCACGGAGGTCAACGAGCGCCTGGTGGACGTGACCCGCATCGTTGAGAAACCGGCGCCCGAAAACGCCCCCTCACGCCTGGGCGTGGCGGGCCGCTACATCCTGACGCCCGGCGTGCTGCGCGAGATCGCCAACCAGCCGCGCGGCGTGGGCGGCGAGATCCAACTCACCGACGGCATTGCCGGCCTGCTCCGCCGCGAGAAGGTGTTCGCCTACCGGTATGAAGGCCGCCGATACGACTGCGGCAGCAAGGAAGGCTTCTTGGAGGCCAACGTGGAGCTTGCCTTGGCGCACCCGCAACTGGGCGCGCCGTTCAAGGCCTTCTTGCAAACCCTGTCGCTGTGAGGCCGCGCGCCGGGCTCAGTGGCGGTAGGCCAGACCAAAGTCGGCCGTCACGCTGCCCAGGCGCTGCATGAAGGGCGCGTCGGCGGCCGGCCCCAGCAGGCGCTGGGCGTCAATGCCCCCGAACAGCACCCACTGCTGCTTCTCACCCAAGTGGCGCTGCCAGCTCAGGCCCAGGTTGGCGTTGCGCAGGCCCGCGCCGGGCCCGTAAGCCGCAAAGCGCCGCGCGCCGGGGGCCACGCCAAAGTAGCTGCGCATGTAGGTGGCGTCACCCGCCGCCAAGCCGGCCGAGACGCTCCATTGCCCACCCAGGCCCTGCAGCCACTCGGGGGTGTGCAGGCGCTCTGACACCCCCAGCTGCACCACCGTACCGCCATCTCGGTTGAGCAGGTCGGTGTTGAACCCGATGTTCCATGCGGCGGTGTCGGACAGCCGTTGGGTGGCCATCAAGCGGGCCCGCACGGTGCCCCGCACACGGGGCAGGTCGCCCAGCCGGTTGGTGGTGTCGCCGTCGATCTTGCGACCGCGGTCGATGCGCAGGCCGGCACGCAGGCGCAGGCTGTCGGTGCGCAACAAATCGGTGGAGGCACCGCCGGCATTGGACTCACCGATCAAGCCGCCCGCACCCGAGTTGCTGATGCGAAAGCGCCCCCACTTCAGGGCCAAGAAGGGTCGAAGCCCGGTTTTGCGCTCGGTTTGGCCCCAGTAGATGGGGGCGTTCACGGCGGTCACGCCCACCACGTAGCGAACGTCGTCGATTTCATCGACAGGATTCGCTGGCACTTCCGCCGCTAAGGCTGCGACGGGCAATTGAGCGGCGAGAACCAAGCAAGCCAGGGTGGTACGTGTCATGGCCCCACCTTAGGGGGCGGCCATGAACCCAAGCTGAAGGCGCTGTGTGCGCCAGCGCTCAGGCCGCTCGCAGGTTGGTGAGCATGTCGCTCACCATCTCGCTCAAGCCAAATTGCGCGCGCC
>CAZAIR010000356.1:0-2859 GCA_964485225.1 uncultured Burkholderiaceae bacterium | reverse complement strand
GGCGCCTTCCTCGATCCGGTGGCCGACAAGTTCTTGGTCTGCGCTTCCCTGCTGGTTCTGCTTGAGCAAAACCGGCTGGGCTCACTCGGTACGTTGTTCGCGCTGGTCATCATTGGCCGGGAGATCGCGATCTCAGCGCTACGCGAATGGATGGCCCAGCTTGGCGCGTCGCGCAGCGTGGCAGTGCACATGGTGGGCAAGTTGAAAACAACAGCCCAGATGATCGCCATTCCGTTTTTGCTTTACGACGGGTTGCTTTTCGGCCTGGTTCACACGCGAACTTGGGGCATATGGCTTCTGGCCGGTGCCGTTGTGTTGACGGTTTGGTCGATGGCCTACTACTTGCGCAAAGCCTTGCCGGAGATCCGTGCTCGCGCGGGTTGAGGCCCAAAGCGCAACTGGAGGGTGTCGGATGAACAAAGCAGACATGATCGAGCACATTGCCAAGCAAGCTGACATCTCCAAGGCGGCCGCCCAGCGCGCGCTCGACGCGTTCTTTGGCGGTGTGGGTGGCGCGCTCAAGGCGGGTGATACGGTATCCTTAGCGGGCTTTGGTAGTTTCAGCGTCAGCAACCGCAGGCAGCGCATGGGCTTGAATCCCAAAACCCGTGAGCCCATGATGATCAAGGCCGCTAAGGCGGCCAAGTTCAGAGCGGGCAAAGGCTTGCGAGACGTGATCGAATGAACGGGCAGGGTGCTTAGCTCAGTTGGTAGAGCGCCGCTCTTACACAGCGATGGTCGGCGGTTCGAGCCCGTCAGCACCCACCACCCCTGCCGAGCATCGGGTCGCGCAAGCGCCCTAAAATCTCGATTTGGCTGAAAGGCGAACTCCGGTTCGCCTTTCTTTTGTGCTCAGGTCTTCGCGAGCCCTAACGCGGTGCCATAGGAATTGCATGTTTGACTTTTTCCGCGCCAACATCCGTTGGCTGATGGGCTTCTTCCTCATCTTGCTGGTTTTGGCCTTTGTCGCGCCACAGGGCTACGAGAGCTTCCTGAGCAACGCCGGTGCCGGTGTTGCCACGGTGGATGGTCATCGCATCACCCAGGCGGAGTGGGATGCAGAGCACCGTCAGCGCTCGGAGCGCATTCGCCAGCAAGACCCGCAAGTGGATGCCAGCCTGCTTGATTCTCCCGAGGCGCGAAAAGCATCTCTTGACAGCCTCATCCAGCAGCGGGTGCTGGCCAGTGCGGTCCAAAGTCAGCACTTGGAAGTCAGCGACGAGCGGCTGCGCGCCTACTCCCTGCGCGACCCCGGCGTGGCCCAGTTGCGCACGCCTGATGGAAAGTTGGACCCTGCCCAGTTGGCCATCCGTGGCATGACGCCGGAGATCTTTATCGAGCGACTGAGGCAAGACCTGCAGCGTCGCCAGGTGATCGCGCCTGTGATTGCGCCGGTTGCAGCCGCCAGCAGCAGCCAGGCCGCTAACTTGGTGTTCGATGCCTTGCTGCAGCAGCGGGAAGTGCAATGGCAGCAGTTCGCCGCACAAGCTTACGTGGGTCAAGTCAGCGTCACCGATGCCGACATTGAAGCCTTCTACAAGCTGCCTGCCAACCAGAAGAAGTGGCAACGCCCCGAAACTGCTGACATCGAGTATCTGGTGCTGGATTTGCAGGCTATGAAGGCAGATGCCAAGGTCGCAGAGGCCGATCTCCGTGCCGAGTACGAGCGTCAGGCCAAGCGCTTCACCACCGAGGAAGAGCGCCAAACGCGTCACATCCTGATCAAGCTCGCCGAGAAGGCCAGCGCCGAAGAAGAGCGCACAGCTCGCGCCAAGGCCGAAGCGGTTCTGGCCGAGGTGCGCAAGGCACCGCAACGGTTCGCCGAGGTGGCCCGTGCCAAGTCGGAAGACGAAGGCTCTGCCGTGAATGGTGGTGACTTGGGATTCAATGGCCGCGGCGCGTTCGTCAAACCGTTTGAGGAGGCCGCATTTGCGTTGAAGGAAGGTGCGATCAGCGACTTGGTTCGCAGCGAGTTCGGCTTCCACATCATCCAGCTAACCGGTGTGCGCGGCGGTGCCGTCAAGCCTTTCGAGGAAGTGCGTGCCGAGTTGGAAGATGAGCAGCGCACGGCGCAAGCCCGCAAGCGCTTCGCATTGCTTAGCGAAGAGTTCAAGGAGCTCGTGTTTGCAAAGGGCGACAGCTTGAAGCCTGCCGCCGACAAGTTCGGTCTGGTCATTCAACAAGCCACGGTCAGCCGCACCGCGCCAGCCGGCGCCTCGGGCGTGCTCGCTTCGCCCAAGCTGCTTGACGCCCTGTTCGCACCCGATGCCCTGCGTAGCGGTCAAAACATCGAGGCATTGGAGGTGTCGTCGACCCAGCTTGTGTCGGGGCGCGTGGTCAAACATGTACCGGCCTCTGCTGCGCCGCTGGCTGACGTCAGTGCCATCGTCCGTCAGCAACTGATCCAGGAGCGCGCTGCTGCCCTGGCCAAGAAGGCTGGCGAAGCGCGCTTGGCAGCGGGTGGCGATGGAGGACTCAGCGCCCCCCAATGGGTGTCACGCGCGCAGTCCTTCGGCCTGCCGCGCCCGGTGATGGATGCACTGCTGCGTGCCAAGGTTGGCAAGGAGCCGGTGACGGTCGGCAAGGACGCGGGCGAGGCAGGCTACTGGGTGGTGCGTGTGTTGCGCACCGACAAGCCCAAGGCCGATTTGGTGGATCCGGCCACGGCTTCGCGCCAATACGCTCAAGCTTGGGCCAATGCCGAGGGCGAGGCCTACTTGGAGGCGCTCAAGCAAAGCAAACGCGTGAAGTTGAAGCCCGCCGCTGCAGCGGTTGCAGCGAGCGCCGCTTCTAACTGAAGTTCGGCTGCTATACTGTCCGGCTTTCTACGGTGGCTGTCGGTCAGGTGGTAGAGACCAG
>CAZAIR010000355.1:0-2866 GCA_964485225.1 uncultured Burkholderiaceae bacterium | reverse complement strand
CCACGCTGAACAACAGATCGAGCACCAGGGTCAAAGCGTTCCCAGTGAGGAAGGCGCGGATGTTCTCCAGCTCACGCACACGGGCAACCGAATCACCCACGCGGCGTGCCTGGAAGTAAGCGAGCGGCAGGGCCAGCAAGTGGCGGAACAGCTTGGCACCCAGCTCCACATCGATGCGGCTGGTGGTGTGGGTGAAGACGTAGGTGCGCAGCAAGTTCAAGAGGCTCTCGAACACCACCACGACCACAAGACCGATGACGAGCACATCCAGGGTGCTCATGCCCCGGTGCACCAGCACCTTGTCCATCACGACCTGGAAGAACAGCGGCGACACGAGCGCGAACAGCTGCAGGAAAAGGGAGACGAGTAAGGCCTCGCCGAAGAGCTTGCGGTGCTTGACGAGCGCCGGAACGAACCACGAGAAGTCGAACTTGCGCAGCTCACCGGCCAGGGTGGCGCGGGAAGTGACCAAGAGCAGTTCGCCGGTCCATTGGGTGGCGAACACATCCATCGGCTCGATGGTGGGGCGCGGCGTGCCGCCCGGGCTCTGGCTGCTGGGGTCGAGGAACAACACACGTTGGCCATCGCACTGAGCCAAGACCACGAGTCGGCCATCATGGAGCTGGGCCAGCGCCGGCAGTGGCGCCAGAGTCAGCCGATCGACACTGGACTGCGAGACCTTGGCCTTGAGACCCAGATGTTGCGCTGCGCGAAGGAGATCCTGGCGCGTCGTGGCCTCAGAGGGCGCGAGGCCCAAGGCGTGACGCAGGGCGTGAGGCTCAGCGGCTACGTGGTGAAGCCGTGCGAGGACACAGAGGGCTTCGAGGTCAGATTGCTGAAGGACGCCGGATGCTTCAGGCGAAGCAAAGCCGTCCGCGGGCGCTACGCCTGCAGTTGGGGAATAAGACAAGAGGGTTCTCTGACAGTGAGACGGCGCCAGCTAACGTCTTCGCGCAGTCTGGCGACCAGCGGATCCTGGCGTTCAAAGTGTATGGATCACCTTCCTCCAGCCCACCTTGAACATTTGGTCATCGGCCCTAGAACCCCGCAGCTGCGGGATGCGACTGCGCGCCTCAGCAACAAAGTGTTGCTTACTGTTACGCCAACGACATGAGTCAGGTTACGTACGGAGACCGACATCGCCCCTGCAGCCAACAGCGATAGGTGAGGGTGCTCACACAACTCCCAGCTGCAGTCGCAAGAGACTGCTGCCAAGTAGGCCTGCGAGCGCACGGTGACTTATTTCTGCGAGCTCTTGATGCGTTCGCCCGCGATAGGGTGATGACCACGGGGACCCTTGGCGCCAGGCGATGCTCCGATCCAAAGTGCACGCAATCGTGGCAGCACCGGTGAGCATCGGTACAAAGCCTCTGAGCTTCAGGGCCGCGGCCACATCCTTGCCGTGATCCACCCGCCCAAGGCAGCACCTGCAGCCATGCTCAGCAGGCCAGGCCAAGTGCGGGTGGCGTCGATGAACACCGGCATTGGCGCCAGCGCATCTACCGCCCGCACCGCCGCCACCATGCCGGTGCTCGCCGCAGTGATGAACAGAGCCAAGCGGGCCGCAGGCCATTTCTGAGCCAGCCAAGCCGCCAGGCCCAGCGCCGGCAGCCAACCTGCAGCGAGGATGCCTGCGTACACCGGAGCAAAGCCGATCAAGTCTTGCAAGGTGGTGAGTGCACGCAACTCAACGGGTACGGGTACATCCATGGACGCCATCGCCTGCAGGTTGAACTGCGTCTGCACGACCGACCCCATGGCTGCAGCCCCGAGCAATCCCGTGACCAGCGCAAGCAAGACCAGTAGCCAGCGGCGCTTACCAGCAGGATCCGTGGGCATTGAAGGGCTCAAAGAAGTCATGAGGTGAGGGTCTGTTCCATACTGCCCCGATGTTGCGATATGCACTGATTGGCCTGCTGGCGGCCGTACTTGCTTTGAGCGAGGCACGAGCCACAGACTACCGCGTAGACACCGTCGCCAGCGGTCTTGTACATCCATGGGCGTTGGCGTTTTTGCCCGACGGTCGCATGCTCGTCACCGAGCGGCCAGGGCGCCTACGTGTCCTTGATCCCGTCGGTAACGGTCAATTCGCTCTTCGCAGCGAGCCAGTTCAAGGTTTGCCCGCGGTCCTGGCGCAAGGCCAGGCGGGGCTGTTTGATGTGCTGCTTCACCCGCGATTTGCCGACAACGGACTGATTTACCTGTCATTCGCCCATGGCACCCTTGTGGCCAACCACCTCCGTGTGGTGCGAGCGCGTTTCGATGGCCAGCAACTACTCGACGTGACGCCGGTCTTCACCTCCCAGCCTGCGAAGAAGGCCAGTCAGCATTTCGGGGGACGCATGGCCTGGCTGCCCGACGGCACGCTGGTGATTGGGATGGGCGACGGCAACCTTGAACGCACCGACGCGCAGCGGCTGCACACGCACCTTGGCAAGATGCTGCGCATCAACGCCGACGGTAGCGTGCCTCGCGACAACCCCTTTGTCGGGACCGCTGGCGCGCTGCCCGAGATTTACAGCCGTGGGCATCGAAACCCTCAGGGGCTGGTGACGGTGGGCGGCGTTCTGTACGCGCACGAACATGGCGCTCGCGGTGGTGATGAACTCAACCGCATTTCACCCGGCGCGAACTACGGCTGGCCCATCACCACCAGTGGCATCGACTACACGTACGCCCGGATCACCCCGTACCGCAGCTTGCCCGGCATCGAACAGCCATTGCTGGAGTGGACTCCCTCGGAGGCGCCGGCCGGATTGGCTTGGTACGACGGCGCACTGTTCCCGGCATGGCTCGGCAGACTGTTTGTTTCAACGCAGAAGGACCGCAGCGAGCAGGCGGGGTCGCGGTCACGCAGCAGCATCGG
>CAZAIR010000354.1:0-2868 GCA_964485225.1 uncultured Burkholderiaceae bacterium | reverse complement strand
GTTTTGGGTCGGCACAACCCTCAAAAGTGGCTCAGTTTTCGGTCGGCGCCAACAGACGTGTACTGCCAGCGCGGCGAGGCCGAGAACCGCATCAAGGAGGCACAGGTAGGTCTGTTCGCCACCCGCACCTCCTGCCACGTCTTCGCCTCCAACCAACGACGCGTGCTGCTGGCTGCGCTGGCCTACTTGCTCGTCGAGCGGCTGCGCGCCTTGGCGCTGAAGGGCACCGAGCTGGCCAATGCGCAGATCGATACGCTGCGCATCAAGCTGCTCAAGCTCGCGGCGGTGGTCACCCGAAACACGCGCCGCATCCGGTTGTACTTCGCCTCCAACTGGCCCAGCGCACCGATCTTCGCGCAGGCCATGCGCGCCTTGGGCAGCACGTAGCGCTTCATCCAGTGCCTGGCCCGCGCGCTGACCCCACCAAGGCCCGCAACCCAAGCCGGGGTGGCGGTAGTAGCGTCAGAACCACCGCCATCACTGCCTCGACGAGTATCAATGGATCGATTCGGCACCATGCCCGACCTCAGCAGGCCATGAAACGCCAGTCCGCCGTCGTACAGCTCAACTACGGTGAAACATCCGGGCTAGGTTCATCGCACCACCCCAGGGCGCGCCGCGCATGGTGACGCCGAACGTGCCAAGCCTCATGCACGCTTTGGTTACAGGGCAGGTGCGGCTCAAGTGCGGTGCATTGGGGCGTGAGGTTAGGGCCGGAAACCACTGCCGAGTATCATCAGCAGCTTGCTGCAAGAGCAGACACCCAGCGGGGATCGGGTGGCCATTGTCAACACCGAGCCGCGCTACATTTCGAGATGTTTAGCCCATTCCAAACAGTAGATCGGGGGCAGAGGGTTCTGCCAAGCATCTCCCATTGAGAGCTGTCAATGACCTGTGTCGTTCGCATGCTGGTTTTGTCATCACGTGCATCGATGACGTCCCGTTGAGCTTCTCAATGCGTAGCTGATCTTCCTGCACCGTCCCCATGCCGCTAGACCATCACCTCGACCACGCCATTCTGCGGCTTCCGCGGGCCGCCAAGCGGGCCATCGCTGTGGGGGCTGACACCGCGCTCTGCGCGCTCAGCCTGTGGCTGGCCCTGTGCCTTCGCCTGGAAGGGTGGGTTGTGCCCACTGCCGAACATGTCTGGGCGGGTGTGATTGCAGTCTTCCTGGCCATCCCGATCTTCTTCCGCTTTCGGCTTTACGACTCGATCTTCCGCTTCAGCGGGTGGAACGCCATGCTCGCTGTGGCCAGGGCCATGGTGGCGTTCGGCGCTGCATTTGCCTTGATTGTCACGGTTTGGGGCTTGTCAGGCGTGCCGCGTACCGTGGGCATCATCCAGCCCCTGTTGATGTTCGTGGGCGTGGGCGCCAGCCGCTTGTTGGTGCGGGTCACCTTGGGCGACTTGTACCGCGGCATGTTCAAGCGAGCGGGCCTGCCCGGCGTGTTGATCTACGGCGCCGGCAGCGCCGGCAGGCAACTGGCATCGGCGCTGATGAACTCGCGTAACCATCGGCTCATCGGCTTCATCGATGACAAGGTCTCACTGCAGGGGCGCACCGTCGACTTTGTCCCCATCTTTTCACGCCACGATCTGGCCGAAATCGTGCCCCGGCTCCGCGTCACCGAGGTGCTGCTGGCCATCCCCTCACTCGACCGTGCGAGCAGGCGCGAAATCTTGGAAACACTGCGCCCCTACCCCGTACATGTACGCACCCTGCCAGACTTGACGGCGCTGGCCAGCGGAAAAGTGGGCCTGGGTGACCTGCACGAGCTGGACTTGGCGGACCTTCTGGGCCGCGATCCTGTCGAACCCGACATCCCACTATTGCATCGACACATCGCTGGCAAGGTAGTGCTGGTGACGGGTGCCGGTGGGTCCATCGGTAGTGAGCTTTGCAGGCAAATCTTGCGGTGCGCGCCGACAACGCTGTTGATGCTAGACGTGAGCGAGCATGCCTTATACCAGATCCACCGTGAGCTCGAAGATCTGCAGCAGGCGACGCCTGACATGCCCATCCGGCCTATATTGGTCCCCCTGCTAGGTAATGTTGTCGATGAACGCCGAATGGGCGAAGTGATGCACACGTGGCACCCAGCCACCGTGTATCACGCAGCGGCCTACAAGCACGTGCCACTCGTGGAGCATAACGTGCTCGAGGGTGTCCGCAACAATGTTTGGGGCACGATGGTTACGGCGCGCGTAGCACTCACAGCAGGCGTAGCCAACTTCGTGCTGATCAGCACTGACAAAGCGGTGCGGCCTACCAACGTGATGGGCGCAAGTAAGCGTATCAGTGAGATGGTGCTGCAAGCACTGGCTCATGAGCATCCCGAGCAGACCTGCTTCACGATGGTGCGCTTTGGCAATGTGCTCGGTTCGTCTGGATCGGTGGTTCCCTTGTTCCGTCAGCAGATAGCCCAAGGCGGTCCAATCACCTTAACCCATGCAGACATCACGCGTTACTTCATGACCATCCCCGAAGCCTCGCAACTGGTGATCCAAGCCGGAGCTATGGCTACAGGCGGTGAAGTGTTTGTCCTGGATATGGGTGAGCCAGTCAAGATCATTGATCTGGCCCGACGCATGATCGAATTGAGCGGTCTGCGAGTTCGTGACGACCACTGTCCGACAGGTGACATCGCGATCGAAGTAACGGGTCTTCGGCCCGGCGAAAAGCTTTACGAAGAACTTTTGATCACCGCTGATGCCAAGGTCACAGTTCATGAACGCATCATGAAGGCACACGAGGAATTCCTGCCTATGAAAAGATTGGAGCCGATACTGACAGAAATCCAACATGCAATTCAGGACGGCCAGCCTGAATCCGTACGAAAGTTAATGGTGCGACTAGTTGTTGGATA
>CAZAIR010000353.1:0-2877 GCA_964485225.1 uncultured Burkholderiaceae bacterium | reverse complement strand
CGGCCTCGGTCATCTCGAGCATGAAGGTCGACTGCGCGTTGGCCAGGTCGTCGGCTGCGCCGATGCGGGTGTGGATGGCGTCGATCGGGCCCAGCCGGCAGGCCTTGGCCGGCACGTAGGAGCCCATCGCCGCGAGCAGCACGATCAGCGCCACCTGGCGCATGAAGGTGCTCTTGCCGCCCATGTTCGGGCCGGTGATCACCAGCATGCGGCGGTTGGCGTCGAGCCGGCAGTCGTTGGCCATGAAGGCGCCGGCGCCGGTCTCGGCCAGCCGCGCCTCGACCACCGGATGGCGGCCGGCCTCGATGTCGATGCACGGCTCCTTGACGAAGGACGGCCGGCTCCAGCCCAGCGTGCGGGCGCGCTCGCCGAGCGCCGCCAGCGCGTCCAGGCTGGCCAGGCCGCGGGCCAGCGCGGTCAGCGGCTCCAGGTGCGTCTGCAGCTGGTCGAGCAGCTGGTCGTACAGCAGCTTCTCGCGCGCCAGCGCACGGTCCTGGGCCGACAGCGCCTTGTCCTCGAAGGCCTTGAGTTCGGGCGTGATGAAGCGCTCGGCGTTCTTCAGCGTCTGCCGGCGCAGGTAGTCGTTCGGCACCTTGTCGAGCTGGCCCTGCGTGACCTCGATGTAGAAGCCGTGCACCTTGTTGAACTGCACGCGCAGGTTGGCAATGCCGGTGCGCTCGCGCTCACGCTGCTCCAGGGCCAGCAGGAACGCGTCGCAGTTGGCGTTGATGGCGCGCAGCTCGTCCAGCTCGGCGTCGAAGCCGTTGGCGATCACGCCGCCGTCGCGCAGCCACACGGCGGGCTGCTCGGCCACCGCGCGTTGCAGCAGGTCCAGCACCGTGGGTGGGGCTTGCAATTGCTGCTGGAGTTCAGTCAGCAAGGGGCTGTGTGGCGGCACCGAGGCGCGCAGCACAGGCAGGTGCAGCAGGGTGTCGCGCAGGCCGGCCAGCTCGCGCGGGCGCACCTGGCGCAGGGCGATGCGGGCGCTGCTGCGCTCCACGTCGCTGACGCTGCGCAGGGCATCGCGCAGCGGTGCCATGCCGGCTTCGATGAGGGCGCTGATCGCCGCTTGGCGGTCTTGCGCCACGGCGCGGTCGCGCGCCGGCGTCAGCAGCCAGTGGCGCAGCGCGCGGCTGCCCATGCCGGTGCGGCAGGTGTCGAGCAGGCTCAGCAGCGTGGGCTCGGTTTCGCCGCGCAGGGTCTGGGTCAGCTCCAAGTTGCGCTGGGTGGCCGGGGGCAGGTCGATCAGGTCGGTGGCGCGCAGCACCTGCAGGCGCTGCACGTGGGCCAGCGCACGGCCCTGGGTGTGCTCCAGGTAGGCCAGCAGGGCGCCGCCGGCGGCTTGAGCGGCTTTGAGGTCGGCGGCGTTCAGGCCTTGCAGGCTGCTCACGCCGAGCTGCTGGCACAGCTTGCGCTCGCCCAAGGCGCTCTCGAACTGCCACGGCGGGCGGGCGGTGAGGGCGGCGCGCACAGCGGCCAAGGCCTCGGGCTGGCCGATGGCGGTGGTGTCGCGGGCGGTCAAGATCTCGGCGGGTCCCAAGCGCGCCAGCCAGCCGGGCAGCTCTGTGGGGCTGCATTCCAGCAGGCCGATTTCGCCCTGCGCCAGCGTCACCCAGGCCAGACCAAAGCGTCCGCCTTGCGCGTGCAGGGCCAGCAGGGGAGCGTCTTGTTTGTCAGCCAGCAGCTCGGCGTCGGTCACGGTGCCAGGGGTGACGATGCGCACCACCTTGCGCTCCACCGGCCCCTTGCTGGCACCCACCTCGCCCACTTGTTCGGCAATAGCGACCGATTCGCCCAGCTTCAGCAGCTTGGCCAGGTAGCCCTCCAGCGAGACCACGGGCACGCCGGCCATCACCACCGGTTCGCCGCCGCTGTTGCCGCGCACGGTGAGGGTGATGTCCAGCAGGGCGTTGACGCGCCGGGCGTCGTCAAAGAACAGTTCGTAAAAGTCGCCCATGCGGAAGAACACGAGCAGGTCAGGGTGCTCGGCCTTGATGCGCAGGTACTGCTGCATCACCGGGGTGTGGGCTTCCAGGGTGTCTGACACGGTGCGGCGCTGGGCGCTGGAGGAAAGGGGGCGGATTATCTGGGCGCTGCTGGCGGCGCTTGGGCGGGGAAGTGTGAGTGGGGGCAAGCGCTTCGTCGGCTGCCGTGGCCTGACTAACATCCGGCGCCGCGCCCAGCCCGGGGCGTGTGAGGTGCGTCCATGGAACCTTTGATGATTGCCCTGGCCTTTGTGGCCGGTTTGCTGGCTCACCTGCTGCGCCTGCCGCCTTTGCTCGGCTTTTTGGCGGCTGGCTTTGCGCTCAATGCGCTGGGGTTTGAGCGCACGGCGACGCTGGACACCATCGCCAACCTGGGCGTCACCTTGCTGCTGTTCACCATCGGCCTGAAGCTGGACGTGCGTTCGCTGCTGCGCGCCGAGATTTGGGGGGCGGCCACCTTGCATTTGGTGGGTTCCACCTTGCTGCTGGCCGGGGTGCTGTTCCTGCTGAAGTCGGTGGGCTTGGCCATGGCCAGCGGCCTGGGCTGGTCGGCCATGGTGCTGCTGGGCTTTGCACTCAGTTTTTCCAGCACGGTGTTCGCCGTCAAGGTGCTGGAGGAGCGCAGCGAGTTGGGCTCTTTGTACGGACGCATCGCCGTGGGCATCTTGGTGATGCAGGACGTGTTTGCGGTCATCTTCCTCAGCGCCTCCACCGGCAGCCTGCCCAGCCCCTGGGCAGTGGGCTTGGTGCTGCTGTGGCCAGCCGCCAAGCTGCTGCGCGCTTTGCTGGACCGCGTAGGCCATGGCGATTTGCAGGTGCTCTACGGCGCCTTCTTGGCCCTGGTGGTCGGCTACAGCCTGTTCGAGGCGGTGGGCGTCAAGGGCGACCTGGG
>CAZAIR010000352.1:0-2879 GCA_964485225.1 uncultured Burkholderiaceae bacterium | reverse complement strand
CCACGTTGCGGCGGCGCAGGTGCAGGCGCTGGCCGTACTCCAGCCAGCGCAGCTCCTCCACCCAATCGCGGCCCACGTGGCTGTCGCTGCCCAGGCTCAGGGGCACGCCAGCAGCCAGCCAGCCGGGCAGGTCGGGCAGGCCATCACCCAGGTTGGCTTCGGTGGTGGGGCACAGCACCACGCCGGCGCCGGTGGCGGCCAGGGCGTCGATTTCGTGCGGCATGGCGTGGGTGGCATGCACCAGTTGCCAGCGGGCATCCAACGCTTGATGGCTGGCCAGCCATTCGATCGGGCGCTGACCGGTGGCCAGCACGCAGTCGTCCACCTCGCCCTGCTGCTCGGCCAAGTGGATGTGGATCGGGCACTCGGTGTCACCCACCAGGGCCATCAGGCTGGTGATGTCGCCAAAGTGCGCGGCGCGCAACGAGTGCAAGGCCACCCCGGCTTGCACCAGGGGCAGGCCTGCGGCTTGGATGCGCTGGTGCGCGGCCCACACCCAGTGGGAATCGGCCGCAAAGCGCCGCTGCTGCGGGCGCAAGCCCCGGCGGCCGAAGCCTTGGTGGGCGTACAGCACCGGCAGCAGCGTGAGGCCGATGCCCACCTGCTGTGCCGCGTCGGCCAAGGCCCAGGCCATGGCCAGCTCATCGGGGTACGGGCTGCCATCCGGTTGGTGATGCAGGTAGTGGAACTCGACCACCTGGGTGTAGCCGCCTTGCAGCAGCTCGGTGTAGAGCCGCACGGCGATGGCGCGCAAGGCCTCAGGGCTGAGCGTGAGGGCCAGGCCATACATGGCTTCGCGCCAGCTCCAGAAGTCGTCGCTGCCTTCTTCGCGGCACTCGGCCATGCCGGCCATGGCGCGCTGGAAGGTGTGGCTGTGGGCATTGACCAAGCTGGGCAGCACGGCGCCCTGCAGCACGCGGGTGCCGGCCGGCGGCTCGGTCACGCCGGCTTCGATGTGCTGCCAACAACCGTCACGCCCCACCTGCAGCAGCACCTGCGGCTGCCAATGGCCATCCACCCAGGCCCAGGGGGCCCACAGCGCTTCGTCCAAGGCGGCGGAGCTCATGCGGCGGCCTCCAGGTAAGCATCCAACAGGCGCAGCAGCAGCGGGCGGATGCGGCTCAGGCGATCGTCCAACAAGGGGCGTGGCACCGGGTGGGTTTTGTCTTCGAGCATGTAGGTGGCTTGCACCATCTCCATCTGCACGGCCTGGATGCCCCGCTCAGGCTGGCCGTGGTGGCGGGTGATGTAGCCGCCCTTGAAGCGCCCATCCACCACGTGGCTGTAGGCGTTTTGGCTGGCCAACTCGGCGGCCAGGCGCTCGCGCACGCGGGGGCTGCAGGCGCGGCCGTCGGCCGTGCCGAGGTTGAGGTCGGGCAGGCGGCCCTCGAACAACCAGGGCAGCTCGCCCTCGATGCTGTGCCCGTCCCACAGCAGCGCGTGACCGTGCTGGGCGTGCAGGCGCGCCAACTCATCGCCCAGCGCTTGGTGGTACGGGCGCCAGTGGCTGTCGATACGGCGCTGCTGCTCGGCGGCATCGGGCGCTGCGCCCTCGCGGTAGATGGGTGTACCGTCAAAGAAGCGCGTGGGGCACAGCTCGGTGTTGTTGGCGCCGGGGTACATCGGTGCCGCCGTGTCGGCCGGGCGGTTGAGGTCGATCCAGTAGCGGCTGGCCCGTGCCACCAGCAGGCTGGCGCCCAGGGCCTCGGCGAGCGGGGCGTACAGGGCTTCCAGGTGCCAATCGGTGTCCTCGCTGGCCAAGGCGCGCGGCAAGTAAGCGGCGTGGCCCTCGGGCGGGATCACGGCACCCACGTGCGGCAGGCTGATGAGGAGCGGGCAGCGGCCTTGAACCAAGGTGAAGCTGTGGGTGTTGAGGGTCATGGCTTGAGCCTTCCATCCGGCAGACCGGCCTGCACGCGCTCGAGCAGAGACCGGCCGCCGAGCCAGTAGCTGAGTTCACGCGGGTGGTCGACATCCCACACGCAAAAATCGGCGCGCCAGCCGACCTGCAGGCGGCCACGGTCGCGCAGGCCCAGGGCTTGAGCAGCCACGTGGGTGGCGCCGCGCAAGGCTTCTTCGGGGCTGAGGCCGAACAGCAAGCAGGCGAGGTGCAGCATCAGCGTCATCGACAGCGCGGGCGAGGTGCCGGGGTTGTGGTCGGTGGCCACCGCCATCGGCACGCCAGCAGCCCGCAGCTGGGCGATGGGCGGCACACGCGTTTCGCGCAACATGTGGAAGGCGCCGGGCAGCAGCACCGCCACGGTGCCGGCGCGCGCCATGGCTTCCACGCCGGCTTCGGTCAGCCACTCCAGGTGGTCGGCGCTCAAGGCCTTGTAGGCGGCGGCCATTTGCGCGCCCCCTTGGTTCGAGAGCTGTTCCGCGTGCAGCTTGACCGGCAAGCCCAAGGCTTGCGCGGCCGAGAAGAAGCGCGCCACCTGCACAGGGCTGAAGGCGATGTGCTCACAAAACGCGTCCACGGCATCGACGAGCTTGTGACCGTGTAGCTGCTTCAGCCAGCCGCAGGCCGCGTCCACGTAGGCATCGGCTTGGCCGGCGAACTCCAGCGGCAGCGCGTGCAGGCCCAGGTAAGTGGTGCGCACGTCAACGCCCTCATGACCCAGGCGGCGCGCCACTTGCAGCTGCTTGGCTTCGTCCAGCAGGCTCAGGCCGTAACCGCTTTTGATCTCGATGGTGGTCACCCCATCGGACTTGAGTTGGTCCAGGCGGCGGCGGGCCAGCTTTCGGACACATCAAACCAACCTGCACCACACCAGGTGTGTGCTTGTGTGTGCCATGCCATCCCCCAGTATGCCATGATTTGAAGATAGAATGCTTGCCCTTCTGTGCATGGCATTTAAGGTCATGCTGGATTCTGAGGC
>CAZAIR010000351.1:0-2884 GCA_964485225.1 uncultured Burkholderiaceae bacterium | reverse complement strand
GCCACCAGCGCGTGTACGCCGCCCTGGGCGACCGCATGCGCGAGCAGATCCACGCCCTGTCGATGAAGACCCTGACCCCCACTGAGCACGAGGCCTGAACCATGGACAAACTCCTGATCCGCGGCGGCAAGCCGCTCAACGGCGCCGTCACCATCAGCGGCGCCAAGAACGCGGCGCTGCCCGAGCTGTGCGCTGCGCTGCTCACCGCCGAGCCCATGGTGCTCGACAACGTGCCGCGCCTGCAGGACGTGAGCACCATGATCAAGCTGCTGCGCAACATGGGCGCCAGCGTCGAGTGGGAAGCCGAAGGCAGCCACCGCCTGAAGCTGGACGCCAGCGCGGTCAGCAACCCGGAAGCGCCCTATGAGCTGGTCAAAACCATGCGCGCCAGCATCTTGGCCCTGGGGCCGCTGTTGGCCCGCTTTGGCGAGGCCACCGTCAGCCTGCCCGGTGGTTGCGCCATCGGCTCGCGCCCCGTGGACCAGCACATCAAAGGCCTGCAAGCCATGGGCGCTGAGATCGTGGTCGAGCACGGCTACATCCTGGCCAAGTGCCCCGGCAACGGGCGCTTGAAGGGCGCGCGCATCACCACCGACATGATCACGGTGACCGGCACCGAGAACTTCCTGATGGCCGCCGCCCTGGCCGAGGGCGAGACGGTGCTGGAGAACGCCGCCCAAGAGCCCGAGGTGGTGGACCTGGCCGAGCTGCTCATCAAGATGGGCGCGCGCATCCAAGGCCACGGCACCAGCCGCATCGTCATTCAAGGCGTGGACAAGCTGCACGCCCCGGCCGAGCCGCACGCCATCGTGCCCGACCGCATCGAGGCCGGCACCTTCTTGTGCGCCGTGGCCGCCACGGGCGGTGATGTGGCCCTGATCGGCTCGCGCGCCGACCACCTGGACGCCGTCATCGACAAGCTGCGCGAAGCCGGTGCCAGCATCAACGCCGTGAACGGCCAGCTGCACATCCGCATGAGCCTGCGCCCCGTGGCGGTGGGCTTCCGCACCAGCGAGTACCCCGCCTTCCCGACCGACATGCAAGCCCAGCTGATGGCCGTGAACTGCGTGGCCGAGGGCAGCGCCAAGATCAGCGAAACCATCTTCGAAAACCGCTTCATGCACGTCAACGAGCTGGTGCGCCTGGGCGCCCGCGTCGAGGTAGACGGTAAGACCGCCGTGGTGACCGGCGTGGAGCGCCTGAGCGGCGCCACCGTGATGGCCACCGACTTGCGCGCCAGCGCCAGCTTGGTGATTGCCGGCCTGGTGGCCGAGGGCCAGACCGTGGTGGAACGCATTTACCACCTGGACCGTGGCTACGAGCAAATGGAAGCCAAGCTCAAGGCCTTGGGTGCGGATATCGAGCGAGTGAAATGAACCAAACGCTCACCTTGGCCCTCAGCAAGGGCCGCATCTTTGACGACACCTTGCCGCTGCTGCGCGCTGCCGGCATCGAGGTCTTGGAAGACCCCGAGAAGACCCGCAAGCTGATCTTGCCCACCAACCAGCCCGATGTGCAGGTGGTGCTGGTGCGCGCCAGCGACGTGCCGACCTACGTGCAGTTCGGCGGCGCCGATGTGGGCGTGGCGGGCCTGGACGTGGTGCTGGAGCACGAGGCCGGCCCTTACGGCGGAACCGAAGGCAGCGCCGCGCTGTTGCGCCCGATCGACCTGGGCATTGCCCGCTGCCGCCTGAGCGTGGCCGTGCGCGCCGACTTCGACTACCAAGCCGCCGTGCGCCAAGGCGCGCGCATCCGCGTGGCCACCAAGTACACCCACCTGGCCCGCGAGCACTTCGCAGCCAAGGGCGTGCACGTCGACCTGATCAAGCTCTACGGCTCGATGGAGCTGGCGCCGCTCACCGGCCTGGCCGATGCCATCGTCGACTTGGTCAGCACCGGCAACACGCTCAAGGCCAACCACTTGGTCGAGGTGGAGCCCATCTTGCCGGTGTCGGCGCATTTGGTGCTCAACCCGGGCGCGGCCAAGCTCAAGCGCGCGCGCCTGCAGCCCTTGATGGACGCGGTGCGCCGCGCCCTTGCCAGCAGTCCCACACCATGAAGATCCAACGCCTCAGCACCCAATCGGCCACCTTCGACGCCGAGCTCAAAGCCCTGCTGCAGTGGTCGGCCGAGACCGATGCGGGCATCGAGAGCACCGTCGCGCAAATCATTGCCGACGTGCAGCGCGATGGCGACGCCACCGTGCTCGCCCTCACCGCCAAGTTCGACGGCGTGCACGCCGCCCGCGTGGCCGACCTGGAGATCAAAGCGCCCGAGCTGAAGGCCGCTTTCGACGGCCTGCCCGCTGCGCAACGCGCCGCCCTGGAAACCGCCGCCGAGCGCGTGCGCCGCTACCACGAGCGCCAGCGCGTGGCCTCCTGCCTGGGCTTCGAGTTCACCGACGACGACGGCAACGTGCTCGGCCAAAAGGTCACCCCGCTGGACCGCGTGGGCATCTACGTGCCCGGTGGCAAGGCTGCCTACCCCAGCTCGGTGCTGATGAATGCCATCCCTGCCCAGGTGGCTGGCGTTGGCGACATCATCATGGTCGTCCCCACCCCCAAGGGCGAGAAGAACGCCCTGGTGCTGGCCGCTGCCCACCTGGCCGGCGTGCACCGCGTGTTCACCATCGGCGGCGCGCAGGCCGTGGCCGCGCTGGCCTACGGCACCGCCACCATCCCCCGCGTCGACAAGATCACCGGCCCTGGCAACGCTTACGTGGCCGCCGCCAAGCGCCGCGTGTTCGGGCAGGTGGGCATCGACATGATTGCCGGCCCCAGCGAAATCCTGGTGCTGGCCGATGGCAGCGTCAACCCCGACTGGGTGGCGATGGACCTCTTCAGCCAGGCCGAGCACGACGAGCTGGCGCAGAGCATCCTGCTGT
>CAZAIR010000350.1:0-2915 GCA_964485225.1 uncultured Burkholderiaceae bacterium | reverse complement strand
GGCCGCTTTGGCCCCCGCGCGGCCCTCACAGCGCCGTCCGCACCGTCCACAGCTCCGGGAACAACACCACATCCAGCATCTTGCGCAGGTAGCTCACGCCGCCCGTGCCGCCAGTGCCGCGCTTGAAGCCGATCACGCGCTCGACAGTGGTGACGTGGCGGAAGCGCCAGAGGCGGAAGGCGTCTTCCAGGTCGACGAACTCTTCGGCCAGTTGGTACAGGTCCCAGTGGCTTTCGGGGGCTTGGTAGACCTGGGCCCAGGCGTTTTCAACCTCTTGCCGGGCGGTGTAGGGCTGGGTCCAGTCGCGTTGCAGGGCTTCGGGCGGCAGGCTCAAGCCGCGGCGGGCCAGCAGGCGCAGGGCTTCGTCGTAAAGGCTGGGGGCCTCAAAGGCGGCCTGTACAGCGGCCAGCAGGTCGGGCCGGTGGGCGTGGGGCTTGAGCATGGCGGCGTTTTTGTTGCCGAGCACGAACTCGATCTGCCGGTATTGCGCGCTCTGGAAGCCGCTGCTGTTGTGCAGGTAGGGGCGGATGGCGCTGTACTCGGGCGGCGTCATGGTGGCCAGCACGTCCCAGGCGGTGACCAGTTGCTCCAGGATGCGGCTGACGCGGGCCAGCATCTTGAAGGCCCGAGGCAGTTGGTCGGCGGCCAGCGCGGCGTGGGCGGCTTGCAGCTCGTGCAGGGCGAGCTTCATCCACAGCTCGCTGGTTTGGTGTTGCACGATGAACAGCAGCTCGTCGTGCGCAGGCGAGAGCGGCTTTTGCGCGTTCAGGATGCTGTCGAGCTGCAGGTAGTCGCCGTAGCTCATGTCGCGGCTGAAATCCAGCTGCGCGCCTTCGGTCTTGACGATGTCTTCGGGTTTCATGGGTTTCAGGTGACTTTGCCGGCTTGTTGGAAGCGCGGTTCGCGCCAGGTCTCGCGGGCCAACACATCGGCCAGGGTGGCTACGGCGTCGACCACGTCGACGAAGCGCACGTACAGCGGCGCAAAGCCAAAGCGCAGCAGGGGCGGGGTGCCGGCGCGGTAGTCGCCCACCACGCCGCGCTCGATCAGCGCTTGCATCACGGCGTAGGTGTTGATGCCCTCGGGCAGCGACAGCGCCACCTGGCTGCCGCGCTGGGCGGCGTCGCGGGGGCTTTGCACGGTGGCCTGGGGGCACAAGGCATCCACCTCGGCGATGAAGGCGTTGCACAGGGCCACCGATTTGCGGCGCAGCGCGGCCATGCCGCCCAGGGGGTCGGCGGCGCGCAGGGTGTCGATGCCGCAGCCCAAAGCGGCCAGGGCCACGATGGAGGGCGTGCCGCACTGGAACTGCTGGATGCCGGGCGCGGGCTGGTAGTCGGGCGTGAAGGCGAAGGGCTTGGCGTGGCCCAGCCAGCCGGTGAGGGGCTGGGTGAGCTGCACGTGGTGGCGCGGGTGCGCCCACACGAAGGCCGGCGCGCCGGGGCCGCCGTTCAGGTATTTGTAGCCACAGCCCACGGCAAAGTCAGCCGCGGTGCCAAGCAGGTCGACCTCGATGGCGCCAGCGCTGTGCGCCAGGTCCCACACGGCCAGCGCGCCGACCTGGTGCGCCCAGCGGGTGAGCTTGGCCATGTCGTGCACGCGGCCCGATCGGTAGTTCACTTGGGTGAGCATGAGCACGGCGCAGTTTTCGTCCAACAGCGGCTCGATCTCGTCGGGGCTGTCCACCAGCACCAGCTCACCGCCGTGCGCGCGGCACACGCTTTGCGCGATGTAGAGGTCGGTCGGGAAGTTCTCGCGCTCGCTCACCACTTTGCGGCGCTGGCCTTGCTGCAGGCTCAGCGCCGCGTGCAGCACTTTGTAGAGGTTGACCGAGGTGGAGTCGGCCACCAGCACCTCACCGGGGCGAGCGCCGATGAGGGGGGCGATGCGGTCGCCCAGCGCGCGCGGTGCGTCGATCCAACCGGCGCTGTTCCAGCTCTCAATCAGGCCTTGGCCCCACTCTTGTTGCAGCACCTGCGCCACGCGCGCCGGCGTGGCCTTCGGCAAGGCACCCAAGCTGTTGCCGTCCAGGTAAATACGGCCGGGCGGCAGCTCAAACTGCTCGCGCAGGGCGCGCAGGGGGTCTTGGGCATCCAGTTGCAGGGCTTCGTCGCGGGTCATGGCAGGGCTCTGAGAACGGCGCGCACCGGGCTGGCACACGCGCCGTGGAGTTTGAGGGGCAGGGCGATCAGTTCGTAATCGCCCTCGGGTACGTCGTCCAGGACCAAGTTCTCCAGCACCCGCAGGCCGTGGGCGCGCAGTTGCTGGTGGGCTTGCAAGTCTTTGCTGTTGGCGGGGTCGACCGATGCGGTGTCGATGCCCACCAGCAGCACGCCCTGCGCCGCCAGCCAATCCAAGGTGGCGGGGGCGAAGGCCGGGAAATCATCGCGCCACACGGTGTCGGCCTGCGTGCAGGTGCGCACCAGCACGCGCTGCGGCACGTCGCCGGCGGGCAGCGCGTGGGCGAGGTCGGCCACCTGCACCAGTGAGCCGCAGCCCATCGCGTGCACCACGCGGCAGGGGCCCAGAAAGGGTTCCAGCGGCACGGCGTCGATGGCGGCGCCGTCAGGGGCGTAATGCAGTGGCGCGTCGGCGTGCGCACCCACGTGCGGGCTCATGCGCACGGCGCTCAGGTTCACCGGGCAGCCGGGGCCGAGATGGGCGGTCCAGGTCAGTTCATAAGGTGCGTCGCCTGGGAAGACGGGCGATTGCGCGTGCACCAGGGGCGAGATGTCCCAAAGCTTCACTAGGATGAGTCCTTCTTGGCCAAGGCGTGGAGACCGGGATTGTGGAACCAGCACCCGCAGCAAAAGCGATGCGCATTGCCCTGATTGGCGCTGGCCGCGCGGCTGCCCACTTGGGGCTGGCGCTGAAGGCCCGCAGCCTGCGGCCGGTGGCGCTGGGCGCGCGCGACG
>CAZAIR010000349.1:0-2924 GCA_964485225.1 uncultured Burkholderiaceae bacterium | reverse complement strand
CCATGGCTTGCTGCAGCGGCTCCGCAAGCGCCGCCATCCGGAAGCCCTCCTCCCAGGCTCTGGGCGCCAAGCCCTGCGTGAACGAAAGCCCCGACCCCTTCGGCCATTCCGCCCCGTCGTCATAGCCGGCAAGGACGTATCGCAACTCATCGACGCCGCGCACCCCGTTGAACTTCTCTGACGAGAGCATGAAGCGGGCTGCGACGTGTGCGCCGCCGGTCATGGCCATGCCGACGGGCTCGTCAAACACCTGCACAGAGGCCACGGAGAACACGCACAGACGCAGCCGTTCCAATTCGAGACGGCTGTGAA
This sequence comes from uncultured Burkholderiaceae bacterium, assembly GCA_964485225.1. Lineage (GTDB taxonomy): Bacteria > Pseudomonadota > Gammaproteobacteria > Burkholderiales > Burkholderiaceae_C > Inhella. Next base: position 2,612 of record CAZAIR010000349.1, on the reverse strand, counting down.
GCTCCACGAGCCACATCCATTCGCGCTGCGTCATGCTTTGGGCTTCGTCGATCACCAGCACCACAAAGCGTCCGCCCCCCTGATCTGCCAAGAGCGCCAGTCGCTCCACGAGCATCTCCTGGCGGTTCATGGGACTGTGCACCGCCTTGGCCAGCGGATGCCGGCTGGCATGCAACAGGTGCGAGTGAAACTGCCCCGGCGAGCTGGCACCGCTTTCAGAGTGGCTCCACACGACCATCGGGACATGGCCCCCATGGCGCTCGGACAGCAGCGCTTGAAGCCAGTGGTGCACGGCGCTGGACTTGCCAAATCGCGATGGGCCGAAGATGGTTGCGCCATCGACTTGGTCGTCGATCCATCCGGCCACCCGATCCACCATCCTCGCGATGGCAGGCGTGAACAGGGAGTACTCCCGCGTCACCACGGGATGGTTTCGCGGAACATGTGCCGGAACGAGCGGCTGCGGGGTATGGGCCTCCATCACCAAGTCTTCGCATTGCGCCGGGGAGGCAAAGCACTGCCGCTCGGGCTGATGTTCGACACATCTGGGCTCCGCTTGGAAACGGCACTCGATTCGCGTTGTTCGCCAGCCATAGGAGCCGGCGAGGCGGCTAAGGCAGGGGTCGTAGCCGTGCTCGCAAGCGGCGTTGAAGCGGCCTCGGCTTGTCGCTGGAGTACGCGACGGGCTTCCAAGTAGGCCGGGTGAGGCGGCAACTTCTTGTCCTTGGACGCCTCGGCAAAGCGAATCAACTCCTCCACGCCGTCACACTGCGTTGAAAGATGGAGAACGCGGCGCTGCGCCAGTGCACGAATCGACTGGCGCATGTACAGGGTGTGCGGGGAGCGGTGCCAGGGCGGACCTGCCCGGACCACGCCAAGAAACTCGCCCTGCTTCGTGGAAACGCTGGCGAAGCGGGCGTCGTCTTCGTCTTCCAGCTGCACCCAGAGCAATTTGCCGATCAGGTCGGCTCTCAGCGCGAGCCACTCGGCGGAATAGCTGGCGTTCAGAAAATTGAAATGCGGTCTGCGCCCGCTGCGGATGCCGCCTTTGACGGTGCACAGTTTGCGGATGCCCACCATCCGCCGAACTTCGCTGGGATCGGCTTGTCGAAGCCGACCAGGGTTTCGATCCACCAGAAAGTCCAGTTGGGTCAGTGGGCTTCGCCAACCCAGGCCCGAATGAGGCCGCGCGTTGTAGTTGGCGATCAGGGTGTCGAGCAGTTCTTCGGCGTATTCCAACTGGAATTGCCGATCGACTGCGGCTTTGTCAGGGTCAGAGCCACGCTTGTCGGCAGGCTTGCTGCCCGTGGTCGATGCCAATCGGTGAAAGCCACCGCCTGCGAGTTGCTTGAAGAAGGACTCGATGAATGGGCGATCGTCCTTGCTGCGCCGATGGCTGAAGCTGTCGGGATCCTGTGGCTTGAGGATGTTGGCCCCAACGACGTCCCGCAATTGCCGCTCCACCCGCTGGCAGACGTTGGCCAATGCACCGTCGACGCTGAACTCGTCCCAGCAAGCCCCCAGGTATCGCTCGTGGTGAGCGGACGGCAAGGCCGCCGAATCCGAGTAGGTTTCCTTGCTCCAATGAATTTCACGGCGAGCCCATCGCGTCAAGGCGCATTTGACGGCCCGAAGCACGTCCTCGGCGCTGCATTCCCAGCGAAGGCTGAGGTAGTAGCCAAGAACAGCCCGACTCGCCACTTCGATGATGACGATTACCCAGATTCGGTGGATCTTGCGAGGTTCGTGCCCGCCGTGAGGGGATGGAACCAAGACCACCATTCGGGCGTCGATCTTGTGGGCATCGCACTCGACGCGCTGAAAGACCTTCAGATCAGGTCGACGGGTCCCGTCGCCGGCGCGAGCCTTGCGCTCTGCCTCCTCACCGCCCAAAAGTTGCTGTTGCCGCCGTGGGTTCGCTTCAAGCACGCGGTCGATGTAACGGTAGATGCTGACGCAACCCAACCTTGCCACATTGAAGGGCCATTCGCCGCGCGCTTCGTACCCCTCATCTCGAAGTTGCTTGAGAAACCACTGAAAGAGCTCCTGCTTGGGCCGCTTGGTGGACGCCAACTTGGGGGCTCGTCCGAGGATCTTCTTGTCAAAACGCGCCTGTAGTGCAGCGCCCCCAGGAGACTCGAACAACCACTGCATGACACCCGCGCTGCCCCTGCCCGTCGCGGTCTTGATGCGTGGGGCATTGGCCCGGGTGTACGGCTCCACGCGGTAGAACGGCAACGCGCCGCGCCAACCCATCAGGGTTCCGTCTGGGTGTTGCGCCAAGCAGCGACGGGTGATCAATCGGTGCACCGTGGGCAGTGCAATCCCGGTGTCTCGCATCAGGTCGGCGTCAGAAGCGCCGGCCAGGTACATCGTCACCGCCTGCCGGCGCTTCAGGTAGAGCGCCCGGCGTTTGTCCGAAAGCGCGTCTGGGTCGACTTCCGGCCATTGCTGCACGTCCACCGCTGCGATGTGGCCTCGCCTCGCTCCGATCCGGGCTGAACTCGCCATGAGGGCCGCTCCTGACAGCGACTGAATATGGGCAAAGTTAGTTGATTCGCGCAGTTTTTACCAATTTTGCTTGCGAGGCATCATCAAATTCAGTTGCAGCG
>CAZAIR010000348.1:0-2937 GCA_964485225.1 uncultured Burkholderiaceae bacterium | reverse complement strand
CCACGCCCACCTCGCCCTGGCAGCCCACTTCGGCGCCGCTGATGCTGGCGTTTTCTTTGTAGAGGATGCCGATGGCGGCGGCGGTGAGCAGGAAGTCGATCACCCCTTGCTGGTTGGCACCGTGGAAGAAGCGCGTGTAGTAGTGCAGCACCGCCGGGATGATGCCGGCCGCGCCGTTGGTGGGCGCCGTCACCACGCGCCCGCCGGCGGCGTTCTCTTCGTTCACCGCCAGGGCGTAGAGGTTGACCCAGTCCATCACCTGCAGCGGGTCGCGCAGCGCGGCTTCGGGGTTGGCCGTCAGATCAGCATGCAACTGGGCCGCACGGCGTTTCACCTTGAAGCCGCCGGGCAGGATGCCCTCGGTTTTGCAGCCGCGCGCTACGCATTGCTGCATCACGTCCCAAATGCGCAGCAGGCCTGTGTTGATCTCGTCGTCGGTGCGCCAATGGCGCTCATTGCGGCGCATGATTTCTGCGATCGACAAGCCGTATTTGGCCGACAAATTCAACAGATCTTGGCCGCTCTTGAAGGGGTAGGGCAGCACGGTGGCATCGGGGGCAATGGCCTTTTGCTTGCTGCCGTCGGCCGCCACCTCGTCGCTCACCACAAAGCCGCCGCCCACCGAGTAGTACACGCGGTTGGCCAGCTCAGTCCCCTGGGCATCGAAAGCGATGCAGCGCATGCCGTTCGCATGGAAGGGCAGGCTCTCGCGGCGCTTGAAGATGAGGTCTTTGGCTTCATCAAACGGCAGCGCGTGCTCGCCCAGCAGGCTCAAGTGGCCGGCGCGGATGGTGGCCAGCAGCTCGGGAATGGCCTCCACGTCCACCGTGTCCGGTTCGTGCCCGGCCAAGCCCAGCAGCACGGCTTTGTCCGAGCCGTGGCCCTTGCCGGTCGCGCCCAGCGAGCCGTAGAGCAGCACCTGCACGCGCGCGGTGCGGGCCAGCAGGCCTTCGCTGCGCAGCCGCAGGCCGAACAAGCGCGCCGCGCGCATGGGGCCGACGGTGTGGCTGGAGCTCGGCCCGATGCCGATCTTGAAAAGGTCGAAGACGGAAACGGCCATGTTGAACCTCGATTCAAGACAGTGAGTGATCGGCCGCACGGAAACGCCGCGCCTGCCAACGGAAGGAAAAGGCGAAGCCGGGCCACTGTGTGGTCACAGGCCCTGTGCCGCCGTGCCGGTACCAGCTTTGGCAACCGCCGCGCAGCCACACGCTGTGCTGCAGGCGCTGCTGCAGCTGGGCATTGAAGCGGGCCATGGCACTGTCACGGATCTCAGCCACCTCAAGCCCCCGGCGGCGCAGCAGCTTCAGCGCGGCCAGCACATGGCGCACTTGCGACTCGATCATGTACACAAAGCTCATGTGCCCAGTGCCGGTGTTGGGGCCGGCGATCAGGAACAGGTTCGGGAAACCGGCCACCGTGCAGCCCAAGTGCGCCTGCGCGCCGTGCTGCCAGCGCTCGGCCAAGCTCAGGCCACCGCGGCCATGGATGGGGAAGGGCGGCCGGCCGTCGGCCGCCTGGAAGCCGGTGGCCAGCACCAGCACATCCAGCGGGTGCTCGCTGCCGTCAGCGCACTGCACACCGTCTGTGGTGAAGTGGCTCACGGCCTGGGGCACCAAACAGACGTGGGGGCGCTGCAGGGCAGGGTAGAAGCGCTTGCTCATCAGCACCCGCTTACAGCCCGGCAGGTGCTGCGGCGTCAGCAGGGCGCGCAACTGCGGGTCGCTCACTTGGCGTTGCAGCAGGCGCACGCCATAGCGGCGCACCGGATCCAACAGGGCAGGCCAGCGGAAGAAGCCGGGTCCGCGCAATTCGTGCGCCACGTACAGCTTCAGCCGGTGCCACCTTTGCAGCCAGGGCCAACGGGCGAAGCGCTGGCGCTGGGCCAGCGGGATTTCGCGCTCGGGTTTGCTGATGACCCAGGACGGCGTGCGCTGGAAGACAGTGAGCGCAGCCACCTCGTCCACGATGGCCGGCACCAACTGCACGCTGGATGCGCCCGTGCCCACCACGCCCACCCGCAGGCCGCGCAGGTTCAAGTCCTGCGGCCAGCGGGCGGTATGCACCACCCGGCCGCGAAACTGTTCGCGTCCCGGCCATTGCGGCTCGCGTGGACGGCTCAAACCGCCTGTGGCACCGACCAGCACGCGCGCGCTGAGGCTGCGCTCGCCATCCGCATCCCGCAGCCGCACTTGCCAACGGCGCAAGCCGGCGTCCCAGCGGGCCTCCAGTACCTCGGTCTGCAGGTGCAGCCGCGGGCTCAGGTCATGCTGCGCCACCAAGCCTTCCAGGTAGGCCTGCAGCTCGGCCTGCTGCGGGAACTCGTGCGTCCAGTGCGGGTTGGGCGCGAAGGAGAGCGAGTAGAGGTGCGAGGGCACGTCGCAGCCGGCGCCGGGGTAACGGTTGGCCGCCCAGGTGCCACCCACGTGTGCTTGCCGCTCGACCAGGAGCCAGTCATGAAAGCCATGCCGGCCCAGTTGGATGGCCAGCGCCAGCCCGCCAAAGCCGGCGCCGACGATCAGGGTGTCGACGTTCAAGCGTTCTCGTACTCGCTCAGTGGCACGCAGCTGCAGAACAGGTTGCGGTCGCCCCACACGTTGTCCACCCGGCCCACCGGCGCCCAGTACTTCTGCAGGCGCAGGGAAGGCACGGGGTAGGCAGCTTCTTCGCGGCTGTAGGCGTGGGTCCAGGTGTTGGCGCCGCACACCATGGCGGTGTGGGGGGCGTTCACCAGCGGGTTGTCGTCCTTGGGGAACTTACCGGCTTCCACGTCAGCAATCTCCTGGCGGATTTGCAGCATGGCGTTGATGAAGCGGTCCAGCTCGGCGCGGCTTTCGCTCTCGGTGGGTTCCACCATCAAGGTGCCGGCCACCGGGAAGCTCAGCGTCGGGGCGTGGAAGCCGTAGTCGATCAAGCGCTTGGCCACGTCTTCGGCTC
>CAZAIR010000347.1:0-2953 GCA_964485225.1 uncultured Burkholderiaceae bacterium | reverse complement strand
CCGGCGGCAGTGTCCAGGGCAGCATGGCTTTGTAGGCGCCGGCTAGGCTGCCATTGAAGGCAAAGCGCAGGCCGCGCCAGCTGGTGTGCGCTAGCCGGTAGCGCAGCCCCGCACGCCAGAACGCGGGCCACAGCAATGCCAGCAATGCGGCAACGACCATGTAAACCAAAGGGCTGGCATAGCCACTGGCGACGCTCAAAGTCAGCAGCGCCAGCACCACCACATGGCCGCCCAGCATGCGCCAGGGGTTGCCGTGGAAGGCCAGCGGGTGGCCGTCGATCCAGGTGTGGGCGTAGAGGAAGCGCAGCTTGCGGGCCTTGGCAAAGGGCCGGTACAGGCCCAGGGTCAGCAGCGTCAGCAGCAGGTTGACCTGCCACAGCCGTGCGTACTCAGCGCCGGTGGCGCTGAAGTGCAGCGACGCAGGGCGCCATGGGCGGGCAGCCGGCGGGGGCGCTGCGGGGTCGGGGGTGTGGGGTTGGTCGTTCACGCGGCGGGGTGGGCTGCTGGCGCAGCAAGGGCAAGCTCAGAAAAAGGGGCGCCGCATTGTTGAAGCGGCCGCCGCCGCTGGGGGCCTTGCCCCTACCCGGCTTGAGGGGTTTCTAGGGCGCGCTGCCTAAGGGGTGTTGGGGCGCGCTGCCCTAGGGCGCCTCGGCCTCGGTGCGGTTGCGTCCCGCGTGTTTGGCGCGGTAAAGCGCGTGGTCGGCGCGCAGCATCACGGCTTCGTGCGAGGTGTCGGTGGGGCGCGCTTGGGCCAGGCCCACGCTGGCGGTGACCACCAGTTGCGTGCTGCCATACGTGATGGCTTGCGCCAGCAGGCTGCGCAAGCGCTCGGCCAAGGGCCAGGCGGCGGCCAGGTCGGTGTCGGGCAGCAGCACCGCGAACTCTTCGCCGCCCAGGCGGCCGGCCAAATCCGTTTGGCGCAAGCTGTGCTGCATGCGCTCGCCCACGTGGCGCAGCACCGCGTCGCCCGTGGCGTGGCCGTGTTGGTCGTTGACGCCCTTGAAGTGGTCCAGGTCGATGGCCAGCAGCGTGTAGGGGCGGTCGGGGTGGCGGGCGAAGCGGGCGTGCTCCTCGACCAAGCGTTCCATCCAACGGCGGCGGTTGAGCAGTCCGGTCAGGCCGTCCACGCTGGCCAAGGTGCGCAACTCGTTCACCAGGGCCACCCGCGCGGTTTCGTCGCTGAAGCAGGCGAACACTTCGCGCACCACGCCGCCTTCCAGCACGGGCATGGCGCGGATGTTGAGCCAGCGTGTGCCTTCGTCGGGCACGGCCACTTGCATCAGGGTTTGGGGCACCGGTTGCCCGGTGCGCAAGGCTTGCATGGCGGGGTGATCGGGGCCCTCGAAAGGCGTGCCGTCTTCGCGCCGGGCCGACCAGCGCGGGTCGTGCGAGGTGCGGCCGCACAGCTCGTCCAGTCCCAAGCCCAGCAGCCGCAGGGCCTCGGGGTTGGCGTCGGTGACTTGGCCCTGTGCATCTTGGTAGACCACGCCCACCGGCAGGGTATCGAACAGGGCGTGGAAATGGGCCTCGCTGTGGCGCAGCGCGCCCAGCGCTTGCTCCAGTTCGCTGCGCGCCTGGCGCAAGGGGCTCACGTCGTCGTGCGCCACCACCACGCGCACCGCGCTGCCGCCGGCCACGCGCGACACCTTGGCCACGAACCAGCGCTGCTCGTTGGGGGCGTGGCAGGGGTACTCCAGCGCAAAGCGCTCGCGCTCGCCGGCCAGCACTTGGCGCAGGCCGCGCAGGAAGTCGGCGCAGTGCGGTTCACAGCCGGACCGCTGTGCCGCTGCTGCGCACACCGCCACGTAGTTACTGCCCACGCCGATGGCGGGCTCGCTGGCGCCATTGCGCAAGCCGAATTGCAGCCATGCATCGTTCACGGCCACGATCCGGCCCTCGGCGTCGAGCACGCACACGTGGTCGCTCAGGGCGTCCAGCACCGCTGCCAGCAGGTGATCCTCGGGGTGGTTGGCGTCCGGGGCGATGCGCATCCCTCAGCATAGGGAGACCCCACCAGCGGCCGCATTGATGCAGATCATGTGGGTGCGCGACAACGCACCCGCCCATCGTCGGCGCCACACATGACGATCGGCACGGGCGGGTGTACCACTGCACCCGTACACTGGTGCACAACAAGCCCGCGCCATGCTGCCCATCCAGTTCCAGATCAACACCGGCTCCTCGGAGCCCATCTACCGCCAGCTGATGGACCAGCTGCGGCGGCGGGTGGCGGCTGGGCAGTGGGTGGCGGGCCAGGCGCTGCCCTCGGTGCGCGAGCTGGCGGCCGAGCTGACGGTGCACCCGATGACCATCAGCAAGGCCTACAGCCTGCTGGAGTTGGAAGGCCTGCTGGAACGACGCCGCGGCCTGCCGATGGTGATCGCCGCCGCCCACGCCAAGGCCGCACCGGGGCGCGAGCGCATCGAGCAGCTGCGCCCCACCTTGCAGCGCGCGGCCGATGAAGCGCGCGAGCTGGGCATCACCGCCGCGCAAGCCTTGAACCTGTTTGAAAAGCTGTTGACCGACGAACCTGGGAGCCCCTGATGAACCCCTTGATCCAAGCTGCTGCGCCCCAGGTGCAGATCGAAGCCCTGACCCTGGCCTACGACAAGGCGCCGCTGCCCGTGCTGCGGGGCCTGAACTGGACGCTGCAACCGGGCCAGGTGGTGGGCTTGCTGGGCCGCAATGGCGCCGGCAAAACCACCTTGCTGGAGGCCCTGCTGGGCCTGCGCGAGCCGCAAAGCGGCAGCGTGAAGCTGTTCAGCCAGCCGGCCGAAGCGCTGGACGATGCGGCGCGCGCCCGCATCGGCTACGTGCCGCAAAGCTCCGACCTGTTCGAGAACCTCACCCCGGCCCAGCTGCTGGCTTACTTCAAGGCCTTCTACCCGCGCTGGAACGAGGCCAAGGTGCAGGGCCTGATGACGCGCTGGGCGATCCCGGCCGACCAGGTCAT
>CAZAIR010000346.1:0-2962 GCA_964485225.1 uncultured Burkholderiaceae bacterium | reverse complement strand
GGTGCTGGCCGACCCCAGTGGCACGCTCACCATTGAGCAGGTGGCCCAGCGCGAGGACTTTCGCCCCGTCTCAGGCCCTGTTTCTCGGGGCTACACCGCTGCGGTGACCTGGCTGCGGATCGAGGTTAAGCCCACCTTGCTGGGCCAGGTGGCGCTGATGGCGCAGCCCACTTACCTCGATGACCTGCGGCTCTACAGCCCCTGGACCCGCCCCACGCTGCCTGCCGGTTACCTGTTCACCGCATGGCAGCCTGATGCTGAGGTCGGTCCAGCGGACTATGGTGCCTATGGTGCCAATACCACCGACGACACCACCCCGGCGTGGCGGGTCCAGTGGTCAGGCGACCGGGTGGCTTTGTCAGGCAAAGCCCTCAAGACCGTCAACCCCGCGTTCTTGGTGGCGTCACTGCCCGACCGGCCAACAGTGCACTACCTGAGGCTGGAGACCACCAGCGTGAGCCTGCTGCATGTGAAGGCCTTCAGCCTGCCGGACCTGATGGCGTTTGACACCCTGTTCCATTCGGTAGTCAGCGCCTATGTGGGGCTGATCACCATCCTGGCAGGCTTTGCCTTCGTTTGCTGGCGCATCACCCGGGATCGCATCTGGGGGCTGGATGCGTTGTTTCAGGCTGTCACGGTGATGTTCACCCTGTCCATCATGGGCATGGGCGGTCGGTACTGGTTTGCCGAGTGGCCCGAAGCCAGTGACCTGATGGTGAGCACAATGACAGTCATCCACCTGGGCGTGGCTGGCCTGTTTTTCTGGCAATTGTTCAAATCCTACGGATCACCGGGCTGGACCACCTGGATTTACCGGGGCAGCGTGCTGGTGTTTCCGCTGTTGCTGGGCCTGATTGTGCTGGGCGACACGCGCACCGCCGTCTCGGTCAATGCCAACCTGATTCTTTTGCAGACAGTCGCGGGCCTGTTCATCATCTGGTTCGTGCCCATTGCCGACCGCATCCAGCGCTGGCTGATGCGGTTTGTCTATGTGGGCCTGGTGCTGTACCTGCTGTTTTTCATTTTGCCGCTGCTGGGTCTGGCCAAACCCACCGAGTTCAACCTTTACCCGGCCCTGGGGGCCAATCTGTTCACCGGCCTGTTGATGCAGGCGGTGCTGTGGCGCCGCACCCACTTGCAAATCAAGGAGCGGACGGCCTTACGTCTGCAGCTGGCCGCGTCAGAGCAGCTGGCCAAACACGAGGCCGCCCGCCGGGAGGACACCGCCAGCTTTCTGGGCATGCTGGTGCACGAGATCAAGACCCCACTGACCTCGATTGCGATTGCCAGCCAAACCCTGGCCAAAGGTTTTCCCGACCCAGCCACCGCCGCTACCCCACAGGCCCGGCATTTGCAGCACATCCAGGCTGCAGTGGACGGCATTGACGCGGTGCTGGAGCGCTGTGTGGACGCCGACCGCCTGGAGCAAGGCGCGCTGCTGATCCAGCCCGAGGTGCACGACGTCTCGCAGCTGCTGGCTGACTGGGTCAGTGCCGAGCCGGGCGCCGACCGGGTGAATTTGACGCTGCCGGGGCCGCTGCCGGTGCGTGTAGATGCCCCGCTGTTGTGCCTGATGGTGCGCAACCTGCTGAGCAATGCGCTGAAGTACTCCCCCGAGGGCTCGGAAGTGACGGTGCTCTTGCGGGAGGCTACCGGCTTGCGGGTGGACGATGCCCTGGACCAGCCTGGCGTGCTGATCACCGTGGCCAATGCGGTGGGCAAGGCCGGCACGCCCGACACTTCGCGTTTGTTTCAGAAGTACTACCGTGCCCCGCATGCACATCGCCAGACTGGCACCGGCTTGGGCTTGTACTGGGTACATGGTGTGGTGCAGCTGCTGGGCGGCCGGGTTGCGTACTGGCATGACCCCCAGAGCCTGCAGCCAGTGGTGTTTGCGCTGTGGCTGCCGCTGGGTGGTTCCCTGACCAATGCGTCTCAGCCTGAGCCATTACCCAACCCAGAAAAGCCAGCAACATGACAGGCGCGGTCCTCGACATCGTGGTGGTGGAAGACCACGACACCTTGCGCGAGCAACTCATGGCCTTCTTGGCCCGGCCAGGCTGGCGGCTGCGCGGGGCGGACTGTGGCGAGCAGCTGGACGAGCTGTTGCGGGTGCAAGCCGCGCAGGTGGTGGTACTGGACCTGAACCTGCCGCATGAGGACGGCACCAGCATTGCGCAACGGCTGCGCGCGGCGTTCCCACAAATGGGCATTGTGATGCTCACCGCCCGGGCCCGGCCGAGTGACCGCACGGCCGGCTACGCCAGTGGTGCCGATGTCTACCTGACCAAGCCGACCAACGTAGAGGAGCTGGAGTCGGTGATCCAGAACCTGGCGCGGCGCCTGCAGCCCGTACCAGAAACGGGACTGAGTCTGGACTTGGCCCACCTGGCGTTACGCGGCGCCCAAGGGGTTCAGGTGCCCCTCAGCATGAGCGAAGCGCAGTTGCTGAGGTTGTTGGCCACGGCACCCCAGCGCCAGCTAGACACTGACTTCTTGCTGCAAAAGCTCTACGGCGAGGCGGAGGCGGGACACAAGCGTGAACTACTGACGGTGATGATCAGCCGGCTGCGGCAAAAGCTCAACGCGTCGGCCTTGCCGTACAAAGACCTGGTGCGGGCGGTGCGGGGGGTGGGGTATCGGCTGACGGTGGTGGTAGTGGTGCGGTGATGGGCTGGTTAGCACCACCCAGCCAAAAAGACCATCACTCTTGCGCTTTGGGCAAACGATCAACCCAATAGTCTGGCGCGCGGTGCTGGTGTGACACAGCCAGCACCAGCACCTCGTGATTACGCAGCGCATAACGCAAGGTGTAGGGGAAGCGGTTCAGTCCGCATTTGCGGATGCCCTCCAACTCCACCGGGTACAGCAAAGGCGTTCTGGCAATGCGCTGGGCTGCAACGCGCACTTCGTCATTGAGCCGTTGCCCCAAGCCGGGTTGTTGGCGGTCAAGCCACTGGCG
>CAZAIR010000345.1:0-2966 GCA_964485225.1 uncultured Burkholderiaceae bacterium | reverse complement strand
GGCAGAACGCCAGCGACGAAGCGGTGCATGCCAAGCCCCCCACCACCCAACAAGCCTGGATCAGCTTCGGCTTGCTGTTGGTGTCACTGGTGGTCGTGGTGGGTTTGGCCAAGCAGCTGTCGCCCACCATCGAGGCGGCCGTGACGGCGTTTGGGGCACCGAAGGCGGTGGTCGGTATCGCCATCGCCTTGTTGGTGCTGCTGCCGGAAACCTGGGCCGCGGTGCGCGCCGCATTGGCCGACCGCTTGCAAACCAGCATGAACTTGGCGCTGGGCTCGGCCCTGGCCAGCATCGGGCTGACCATTCCGGCGGTGGTCGTCACCGCCACCGTGCTCGACCTGCCCTTGGTGCTGGGGCTGCCGCCCAAAGAGCTGGTGCTTTTGTCGCTGACGTTCTTGGTGTGCGCCATCACGCTGGGCACGGGTCGTACCAACGTCATGCAAGGCGCCGTGCACCTGGTGCTTTTTGCCGCGTTCTTGTTCTTGTCGTTGGTGCCCTGAAGACCGCGGCCCTGCCAAGGGCAGGACGGGGCGGGCAAGATCCAGCAACAGCTGTTGCCAACCGAGGCCCGCGATGCCCCTGCTGAACCCGACCGAGGCCGACGTGGACGGCCACCACGACCACCACCCTCACCCCACCGCGCTGGCAGGGTGGGCGGGACTGACGCGGCGCGGGACCTTGCGTGCCGCGCTGGCCTCCGCTGTGATGTTGCCTTGGGCAGCTGGCGCGCTGGCCGCTACCAAGGGCTTGGCTCTTCCAACGGCCGACGATGCGATGGGGCCGTTCTACCCCAGCACCCAGGCACCCGACTTGGACGCCGACCTCACCACTGCACCCGGGCGCAGCGACCGTGCGCAGGGCCAGGTGCTGTACGTGAGCGGCCGCGTGCTCGACCGCCGCGGCGCACCACTGGCGGGCGCTGTGCTGGAGCTTTGGCAGGCCAATGCGGCCGGGCGCTATGCCCACCCGCGAGACGACAGCAGTCCGCCGCTGGACCCCGCTTTCCAGGGCTTTGCGCGCTTGGTCACCGACGCCGAAGGCCGTTACGCACTCAAGACCATCAAGCCCGGTGCCTACGGCAGCCGCACGCCGCATCTGCACGTGGCGGTGGCCGCCGCCCGCACCCGTTTGGTGACGCAGATGTACTTCGAAGGTGAGCGCTTGAACGCCAGCGACGCCTTGCTGCAACGCGGCCCTGCTGCTGCGCGGGCGACCAAACTGTCTCGCTGGGTCAGCCCCAGTGGCACCCAAGAGCGCAACGCACTGGTGGCGCACTGGGACGTGGTGCTCGCCACCGGCTGAACGAGCAAGGCCCGACCAGCCGGATTTCGCGCCTCAGGCCAGCGCGGTGGCGGTGGCCGCCGGGGCCAGCGTGGGCATGCGCATCAGGGCATCGAATGCACCCAGCGCCGCCTTGGCGCCATCGCCGGTGGCGATGATGATTTGCTTGAACGGCACGGTCGTGCAGTCGCCCGCAGCGAACACGCCCGGCAGCGAGGTGGCGCCCTTGGCATCGACCTCGATCTCGCCGTAACGGCTCAGCGCCAGGGTGCCCTTCAGCCATTCGGTGTTGGGCACCAAGCCGATCTGCACGAACACGCCTTCCAGCGGCAGCGTGACCGACTCGCCGCTTTCGCGGTGCAGGTAGCGCAGGCCGCTGACCTTGCCGTTCTGGCCCACCACCTCTTGCGTTTGCACGTGGGTGAGGATGGTGACGTTGGGCAGGCTTTGCAGCTTCTTGACCAGCACGTCGTCGGCCTTGAGCGCGGGGGCGAACTCCAGCAGCGTCACTTCCTTGACGATGCCGGCCAGGTCGATGGCGGCTTCGACGCCGGAGTTGCCACCGCCCACCACGGCCACGCGCTGGCCTTTGAACAGCGGGCCGTCGCAGTGCGGGCAGTAGGCCACGCCCTTGTTGCGGAACTCGGCCTCGCCGGGCACGCCCAGCTCGCGCCAGCGCGCGCCGGTGGCCAGCACCACGCTGCGGGCCTTCAGCTCGCCGCCGTTGTCCAGCTTCACCGTGGCCAGGGCACCGGGTTCTCCGGCAGCGTCCAGCTTGGCAGCACGCAGACCGGCCATCACGTCGACCGGGTACTCGCGCACATGGTTCTCCAGGGCGCGGGCGAATTGCGGGCCTTCGGTGTGGTTGACCGAGATGAAGTTTTCAATGCCGAGGGTGTCGAGCGTTTGGCCGCCGAAGCGGTCGGCCACCAAGCCCACGCGCAGGCCCTTGCGGGCGGCGTAGACGGCAGCGGCCGCGCCGGCGGGGCCGGCTCCCACGATCAGCATGTCATAGGGGGCCTTGGCGCTCAGCTCCGCGGCCTGGGCAGCGGCACGCGAGGCAGCGCCGGCGGTGTCGAACTGGGCTTCGATCTTGCCCAGCAGGTCGTCCATGTCCATGCGGCCGCTGGCAAAGGGCTGGCCATTCACGAACACGGCCGGCACGGCCATGATCTCGAGCGCCTTGACCTCGTCTTGGAACAGCGCGCCGTCGATGGCGGTGGAGGTAACGGCCGGGTTCAGCAGGCTCATCACATTGAGCGCCTGCACGACGTCCGGGCAGTTGTGGCAGCTCAAGCCAATGTAGGTATCGAACGCGAGCGGGCCTTTCAGGGCGCGGATGCGCGCAGCCTGCTCGTCGGTGATCTTGGGCGCCACGCCGCCAACCTGCAGCAGGCTGAGCACCAAGGTCGTGAATTCATGGCCCATAGGCAGGCCAGCGAAGCGCTGGCGCGCCTTCTCACCCGTGTCGCCGGGGCGGCCGATGGTGAAAGAGGGGCTGCGTTCGCCGTCGTCCACCACGCGCAGGGTGACGCGGCCGTCGCCGGCGCTCACGACGTCGTCCAGCAGGGCGCGCAGTTCTTGCGCGGCGTTGGAGCCGTCCAGCGTGGCCACCAGCTCAACCGGCTGGGTGACGCGCTGCAAGTAGGTGGCGAGTTGGGCTTTGAGGGCGGCTTCGAGCATGG
>CAZAIR010000344.1:0-2984 GCA_964485225.1 uncultured Burkholderiaceae bacterium | reverse complement strand
TCTTGGTGATTTCAGGTGGCTGCTTGAGCCATGCCAGGGACTCCAGCCTGGAAACCAGGCGCTCTACCAGCACCGGCCAGTCTGTTGCCTCCGGAACGCCCTCCGAGTGCTTGAAAACCAGCAACTGATAGCCACTGGCAGGCCCGCGGTTGGCAAGCGCCCAGGCGCGACCACCTTGCAGCGCCATGCGCTGCAGTTCGTTCTGTAGCGCAAGTACACCGGCCTGCGTGGGCCGCGCCGACACGACCTGGCTGCCATCGCTCAGGACGACCCGTCCCAGCGACGCTTCTGCTTGAAGCAGCCGCTCGACCTCCATGAGATCGTCTGGCAGCGTGCTGGCGGGCTCGAGCCACTGCAGCAGCGTTGAGAAGACTTTGGGCGCTTCTGCAGCCGTCAATAGATGGACGTTGAGAGCGCGGGCCAGCAATGCCGTATCTGCGTCGCTGGTCCATCCTGGCCTTAACGCGATGCCCACGGCCCCCCGGCCACCCAGCGCGAGCGCCAACGAGGCGACGTCGGCCAGTTGGGTCCCTTTGGCCTCCTCGGAAGCACCAGGAAGCTTGATGTCGATGCAATACAAACGCCCCTGGGCGCAACCGACCAGGTCGACCTCGCGCACCACCTTGCCGGTGCTCATATCCTGCACTTTCAGAGAGTGCAACGGCTTCAGCCCGGCGTGAGCCAGGCCTGCGCCAACAAAGCGCTCGAAGGCGTCGCCATTGCTCGAGCTTTGCACTGTCGGGTGCGCAACGCTCAGGCTCAGCAGCCATCGCCAGTGGTTTCGGATGAGCGCCGCTGCCCACGGCACCAATGGTATCGGCTCGACGGCTTGGCCACTGATGCCATGGCTTGATGAGAATTGCGCGGCGACCAATGCCTCGACCGGGATGTGACGATCCAGGGTGTCGCGACGAGGGACGATCGGATCGGTGCAGGCGTCGAGCACCTCCGCCGAAAGCAGCCCATCCGCGTCGGTGGACAGTTCCATCCATTCACCGTTGATTTCGCAGTAGATGACCCTGCAGCGCGGGAGGTTTGCCCAAAGAGCGACCTCGGTTGCCGCCGCGGACATCAGCTTGTTTCCCCCGGTGACATTGATCAACCATTCGTCCTCAGGCGCTTGCTCCAGTATCGCCCGCACCTGCTCTCTCACTTCTTGTGGCCACTGGCCCCCCTGGACCACTTCGATATGGGGCTCACCTTCCAGCCGTCCACTCCACGCCTTGCGAAGACATTGATGCAGGCGCCACGCCGGCCCGGCTGATCGACTCAGATCGTTGGAGCAATAGATGTGGACAGTCAAAGGCCGATCTCGAAAGCTCTCGGCCACGTGCAGCAGGAACTGGAGGTTAGGGGTCACCTGCTCGCTGGCGATCACGAGGGTGTGGAGTGATGCTTGCGCAGTCTGGCAGTTTGTTTGCGGCGGAAGCACGACCATGTCCTCAGTTCGACGCGCCGTCAGCTTCCCGACGTCCACTTGGCAGAGTCGGTCTTCGGCAACACTGCCGGATTCTGACCCATGGCTGACCATGTCCCAGAGTAGCGGGTCTGCGAAATCAGCAAACTGACAAACATGTCCGAGCCCATCCTAGCCGCGGCTTCCTTCGAGTGCGGCCAGTCCGCTATGGAACCGGTGATTGTCACGCGCCACGATGGCGCAGCGTGCTGGCTGCAAGCCAGAATTGGTCGGTCGTGCCGACACATTCCTCACTTGGCGCACCACGAGATTCGGGCTGGGCAGGCGTATTTCGGAGTCTTCCCCCTGCATCTTGCCGCCGCCATTTGCGCCGCAGGTTCAACCTGCTGGTCCATTGTGGTCGACGTGCCGGCAAGCTTGCGCGGGCGCGAACTCAGCGCCTCGGACCTCAGCCGCTTGGGTGCGCGGCTGGTACCGTTCCAAGTGGCGGAAGTTCCCGTTTCCTTTGACGCAGGGGGTGTCGACAAAGGTCTCTTTGAGCACCGGTTCGAAGCTATCGCGGTTTCGCCAAGCCTCGGGCAGGCGGCGCGCTGCCATGGCCAGCACCTTCGAGGCGGCCGACAGGGAGTCGTTCGGCGGCGGCGGGGCTAGTCTTCACCACCTATGGGCGGAAATCAAACCAATTCTTGTCCGAGTTTCACAAATCAGGCGAATCAGACGTCTGGCTTGACAGGGGGTATGGCGTGGGGCACAATAAAAATTATATATAGATCAATAGCTTAGCGCCGCCTGGAACTATCGCCATCAATTGCTTTAAGTCTCACAAAAACTGCCAATAATTGCCTGAATCAGGCTATGTTTGGTAGGCTTATCGCAGGAAGTGCGGCCAATATTTGGCTGATCCGTCGCCAAGAATTGCGCAACTTCACAGGTGTTGTGAAGTCAGGCATAACTTGGCGGATCCGCCACGTAATGCTTGATTGCAACAAGCGCCACGTAATGCTTGATTCGGCCCCCTCGGCGGGCTGACGCCCCGGGTGCAGCAGGCACCCTTCTCCTCCCGGTTCAGACGGTGCGCATAGGGTGTAGACGCACCCTTCTCCATGTCTGACCCCAACGCTCCCGCCAAACGACCACGCCAGCCGCGCCACATGACCGGCCGCGAGGACGACGTGTCGGCCGATGAGGCCAAGCGGATCATCCGCGCTGAGATGGTTCGGCGGGGGTACAGATCTGGGTGGAGTCGCTGAGTTTCGGCAATCGATTGGTGTCTGCGGCCGCCTGAACCCGCCGTTGGCGCTCCAACCCGGCGAACGGACGCACATCCCAGGAACTTGCCAGAAGCCACGCCCCGAGACCGCTGACCGAGCACGCGAGGTGCTGGGCAACCTACCGCCGATGTGACCTCGCGGTACCGACCCTAAGATGCTGCCCGTCGGGTCAGGCCGCAACCCTGCGACCGTCCAGTGACCTCGCGTCCATCATCCAAACTGCCCGAAGTGTTCAGGCGACCACGCTACTAGGGTCACAGCTCCGTAGCCTTGCCTTTCCTTCACAACGAGCAATG
>CAZAIR010000343.1:0-2988 GCA_964485225.1 uncultured Burkholderiaceae bacterium | reverse complement strand
GTGGTGCAGGGCGCGCGCGTGTTCTCGCCCGAGACCGCCAAGGCCGTGCGCGAGATGTTGCAGTTGGCCGCCAGTGAGGGCGGCACCGCCCCCAAGGCCCAGGTGTTGGGGTACAGCGTGGGCGGCAAGAGCGGCACGGCGCACAAGAACATCGAAGGCGGCAAGGGCTATGCCACCAACCGCTACCGCAGCTGGTTTGTGGGGCTGGCCCCGATCAGCAAGCCGCGCATCGTCGTCGCGGTGATGGTGGATGAGCCCAGCAACGGCGTGTATTACGGCGGCGCTGTGGCTGCGCCGGTGTTCAGCCAGGTGGTGGCGCAAACGCTGCGGCTGCTGAATGTGCAGCCCGACCTGGATGTGCAGAGCCAGATCGTGGCCATGAACAAGCACAAGGGCGATGCCCCCGTGCTGGAGTCGTTCTGATGGGTGTGACCAATCTCAAAAGCCCCGAGGCCGCCGCGCGTTGGCTGCAAGAGTGGTGCACCGGCACCCTGCGCACCGACAGCCGCGCCGTGCAGCCGGGCGATGCCTTCATTGCCTGGCCCGGCTACGCGCGCGACGGCCGCGACTTCGCCCTGCAGGCGCTGGCCGCCGGCGCCGCCACGGTGCTGGTAGAGGCCGAAGGCGTGGAAGCCTTCGGCTTTGCCGATGCGCGCATTGCCACTTTGGCGGGACTGAAGCGCCACACCGGTGCCATGGCCGCTGCCGTGCTGGGTGAGCCCAGTCGCGCGCTGGACGTGGTGGCCGTGACCGGCACCAACGGCAAGACCAGCACCGCCTGGTGGACGGCCCAGGCCCTGACCTTGGCCGGCCGTGGCTGTGGCTTGGTGGGCACGCTGGGTGTGGGCACGCCGCCGGTGCCTGGCGTGGGGCCCGGAGCGATCGACTACACCGGCCTGACCACCCCCGACCCTGTGCGTTTGCAGCAGGGCTTTGCCGACATGCGCGCCGCCGGCTTGACGGCCTGCGCCATCGAGGCCAGCTCCATCGGCATTGAAGAACACCGCTTGGCGGGCACGCAGATCCGCGTCGCCCAGTTCACCAACTTCACGCAAGACCACCTCGACTACCACGGCGACATGGCCACCTACTGGCAGGCCAAGCGCAAGCTGTTCAGCTGGTCGGGCTTGCAAGCGGTGGTGGTGAACGTGGACGACGCCCAAGGTGCGGCGCTGGCGCCGGCCTTGAGCGGCCTGGACGTGTGGACCGTGGGCTTGGGGCCCGCCCGCCTGCGCGCCAGCGGCGTGCGCTACACGCCGCAAGGCCTGGCGTTCGAGGTGCACGAAGGCGAGCACACCGTGCCGGTGCAAACCACGCTGATCGGCGACTACAACGTGCACAACTGGTTGGGCGTGCTGGGCGCGCTGCGCGCTTTGGGCGTGGGCCTGGAGGCCGCGGTGGCCGCGGCCCAGCCGGTCACCCCGGTGCCGGGGCGCATGCAGCGCATCGGCCACGGGCGCGAGCTGCCGTTGGTGGTGGTGGACTACGCCCACACCCCCGACGCCCTCGACAAAGCCCTGAGCGCGCTGCGCCTGCTGGTGCAGGCGCGCGGGGGCCGCTTGCACGCGGTGTTCGGCTGCGGTGGCGACCGCGACCGCGCCAAGCGCCCGCTGATGGGTGCCATTGCCGCCCGCGTGGCCGACAGCGTGCTGCTGACCAGCGACAACCCGCGCACCGAAGACCCGGCGCAGATCCTGGCCGACATCGCTGCGGGCGCAGGCGCGGTCGCACGTTGCGAGGCCGACCGCGCACTGGCCATCCGCCAAGCCGTGGCCCAAGCCGCCGCCGCCGATGTGGTGGTGATCGCCGGCAAAGGCCACGAGGACTACCAAGAGGTGCACGGCGTGCGCCACCCGTTTGACGACGCCACGCACGCCCGTGCTGCCCTGATTGAGAGGGCCGGCCTGTGAGCGCTGTGATGTGGACCCTGGCCCAAGCCGCTGCTGCGTTGCAGGCCCGCGGCCTCGCAGCCGAGGTGGTGGGCGATGGCGCGATCGCCTTCAGCCGTGTGCACACCGACAGCCGCAGCTTGCAGGCTGGCGACCTGTTCGTGGCGTTGCGCGGCGAGCGCTTTGACGCGCACGACTTCCTGCCCCAGGCGCACGCTGCAGGCGCCGTGGCAGCCCTGGCCGAGCGCGGCTTGGCTGCAGATGGCCTGCCAGGCTTGTTGGTGGCCGACACCACGGCCGCCCTGGGCGCGCTGGCCGGCGCTTGGCGCGCCACGCACGCCATCCCGCTGGTGGCCGTGACCGGCAGCAACGGCAAAACCACCGTGACGCAGATGGTGGCCAGCATCCTGCGCGCCTGGGTGGGGGAGGGCGCTTTGGCCACGCAAGGCAACTTCAACAACGCCATCGGCCTGCCGCTGACGCTGCTGCGCCTGCGCCACGACGAAGGCTTGAGCCACCGCGCGGCGGTGGTCGAGATCGGCATGAACCACCCGGGCGAGATCGCCCCCTTGGCGGCGCTGGCCGCGCCCACGGTGGCGCTGGTGAACAACGCGCAGCGCGAGCACCAAGAGTTCATGGCCACGGTGGAGGCCACGGCTTATGAGAACGGTGCCGTGCTGCAAGCCCTGGGCCCGCGCGGTGTGGCGGTGTTCCCGGCCGACGACCCCTGCGCCCCCGTGTGGTGGCGTTTGGCAGGTGACCGGCCTCACCTCACCTTCGCGCGCCAAGGCCCCGCTGATGTGACCGTCGACGCCCATTGGCAGCAAGAGCGGGGCCACTGGGCGCTGCTGCTGCACACGCCGGTGGGCGAGCTGCCCCTGGCGCTGGCCTTGCCGGGCGCGCACAACGTGCACAACGCTTTGGCGGCCGCCGCCTGCGCCTTGGGCGCTGGCGCGCCGCTCAGTGCCATCCGCAATGGGTTGGAGGATTTCCAGCCCGCCAAAGGCCGCTCGGCACTGCACACCCTGCGTTGGCAGGGCCGGGAGCTGAGCCTGGTGGACGACAGCTACAACGCCAACCCCGACAGCGTGCGCGCCGC
>CAZAIR010000342.1:0-3005 GCA_964485225.1 uncultured Burkholderiaceae bacterium | reverse complement strand
GCGATCACGTGCATCAGCGGGCCGCCCTGGATGCCGGGGAAGATCGCGCTGTTGACCTTCTTGGCGATCTCTTCGTGGTTGGTGATCACGATGCCGCCGCGCGGGCCGCGCAGGCTCTTGTGCGTGGTGCTGGTCACCACGTCGGCATGCGGCACCGGGTTCGGGTAGACGCCCGCGGCGATGAGGCCGGCGTAGTGCGCCATGTCGACCATGAAGGTCGCGCCCACGGCCTTGGCGACCTTCGCGAAGCGCTCGAAGTCGATGCGCAGGCTGTAGGCGCTGGCGCCGGCGATGATCAGCCTGGGGCGCGCTTCGTGCGCGAGCTTTTCCATCGCGTCGTAGTCGATGGCCTCGTTGGCGTCGAGCCCGTAGCTCACCACCTTGAACCACTTGCCGCTCATGTTCAGCGGCATGCCGTGCGTCAAATGGCCGCCTTCTGCCAGGCTCATGCCCAGGATGGTGTCGCCGGGGTTCAGTAGGGCCAGGAACACGGCCTGGTTGGCTTGCGAGCCCGAGTTGGGCTGCACATTGGCGAAGTTGGCGCCAAACAAGGTCTTCAGTCGGTCGATGGCCAACTGCTCAGCCACGTCAACGAACTCGCAGCCACCGTAGTAGCGCTTGCCCGGGTAGCCCTCGGCGTACTTGTTGGTCAGCTGGCTGCCTTGCGCTTGCATCACGGCGCGCGAGGTGTAGTTCTCGCTAGCAATCAGCTCGATGTGGTCTTCTTGGCGGCGCGTCTCGGCGGCGATCGCGGCAAACAGCTCGGGATCGGACTCGGGCAGGGCCAGGGGGGACAGGGTGCAGGTCATTGAAAGGGCTCCAGATCAGGCCCACGCCGCCACCGTCGGGGGCATGCGACGAGGGTGGCCCAGGCGAACGACTCGGTGCGGCCGCCCCATGCTTGGGGCTCGCCGGCCGCGCTTCCCGGTGGTGGCCCACCTCAGGGCATCAAGGCCCTTGATCGCCAGTCGCGCGGCGGCGGCAGTTTAGCCGCCCACCGTTGATGCCTTAACGGCCGGCGAAGGCCAGCTGTTCAGCACCACTAGCAGCCGGTGCAGCCGGGGCGTTGACTTCGCGCAGGCTGGGCGCCGGTGTCATAGGGGTGCTCGGCGTTGTTGGCGGGCGTTTGCCTGCCAAAACGGCTTTGAACTGCTCTTGTTCAAACAGCACTTTCGCGGCGTAGCCACCGTCGTCTTCCAGGTTGGCTGCGCCCACATAGTGGCGCAGACCTTCGGTCACGCTGCCCGCGCGCTGGATGCATTCGCGCAGCACCTGCACGCCAACACGCAGGTTGGTGATCGGGTCCATGGCTGCGAGGTCCCCGCCGAAGGCTTCGTACTTGTTGTCGTGCACGCGGGTCATGACTTGCATCAGACCTTGCGCGCCTACGGGGCTCTGGGCGAAGGGGTTGAAGCTGCTTTCCACCGCCATGACCGCCAGCACCAAGGTCGGATCGATGCGGGCCAGCTTGCCGGCCTCCCAGGCTTCCAACACCAGCCGGTTCACGGCCTGCGGGGCGACCTTGTATTTGCGGCTGATCCATTGAGCCAACTCGCGCTGAGGGGCGGTCAGCTCGGAGGCATCTGCGGCTGTGGCGCGGGCAAGGGCACTGGGGTCCGGTGCCAGGATGTTGAGGTCAGGCGGGTTGCGGGCTTCGGCGCGGGCGTTGAGCCAAGCCAGGGTTTGGGACTCGATGCTGGTGCGCAGTTGTGGCTGGGCTGTGAACACCACGATCAAGCTGAGCGACACCAAACCCAACAACGCGAGGCTGTTGTGGCTGACGACAAGCAGGCCTTGGGCAACGTCTTTAGCGAACACGGAGAATCCGCTCGCCACCCGTTGCAAGGTCTGTCGGAGAGGTGAATGAGTTGTCATCGGTTTCCTTGAGGGGAGCCTCCTGGGGTCAGGCCGCTCGGTCGATAGGGTTTACCCGATCAAAACGGGTGCGATTCTGCGCAGCAAGACATAACCGTCAAGCGAATCGAACCTGTTTCTTATATCTAATTCCGTATGAAGTACACCGATCTCCGTGAATTTTTGGCGTTTCTTGAGCGAGAGGGTGACTTGCAGCGCGTGGCAAGCCCGGTGGCCACCCACCTGGAGATGACCGCGCTGAGCGACAAAGTGCTGCGGGCGGAGGGGCCGGCCCTGTGGTTTGCACAGCCTCAGCCGGGCGACCGGCCGGTGCTCACCAACCTGTTTGGCACCGTGCGCCGCGTGGCCTTGGGCATGGGTGCAGAGGATTTGGGCTCGCTGCGCCAGATTGGCCACGTGCTGGCCAACTTGAAAGAGCCGGAACCGCCCAAGGGGCTGAAAGAAGCCGGCAAGCTGTTCGACTTGGTCAAGGCCGTTTGGCAGATGCGGCCCACCACCGTGCGCCGCGCGCCCTGCCAGGAGGAGGTGCTGGAGGGCAGTGAGGTCGATCTGCGCCGCTGGCCAATCCAACACTGCTGGCCGGAAGACATCGCGCCCCTGCTGACCTGGGGTCTGGTGATCACGCGCGGGCCGCAGTCGGTACCCGCTCCCCGGCAGCGGCAGAACCTGGGCATCTACCGCCAGCAGCTGATCGGTTCACGCCAACTCATCATGCGCTGGCTGGCGCACCGGGGTGGGGCGCTGGATTTCCGGGCGTTTCGTCTCGCCAACCCGGGCCAGCCGTTCCCGATGGCGGTGGCCCTGGGTGCCGACCCGGCCACGACCTTGGGCGCAGTCACGCCGGTGCCGGATTCCTTGAGCGAGTACCAGTTCGCCGGCTTGCTGCGGGGAAACCGTACCGAGCTGGCCGATACGCGCGTGGGCGAGAACGGTCTGATGCTGCAGGTGCCCGCCCACGCCGAAATGGTGCTGGAGGGGCACATCCCACCAGCGGCGCCCGGCTTCCGGGGCGAGAGCGAGATGGGTGTGCCGCTCAAGGAAATGGACGGCTACCTGCACGCGCTGGAGGGGCCGTTTGGCGACCACACGGGCTACTACAACGAGCAGGAGTGGTTCCCGGTGTTCGAGGT
>CAZAIR010000341.1:0-3011 GCA_964485225.1 uncultured Burkholderiaceae bacterium | reverse complement strand
GCCTGGTTCACGCCCAGCCCTGCCTCGGTGCCCACCAGGCGGATCTGGCCGGCGTACATGCCGCCGAGCGCGGCCACGTCCAGGGCGAAGGCTGGGGCTGCACCCGAGGGCGCCGCTTCAGTGACGCGGGTGGCGTCTGTCGACACGTCGTTGGCACCGGTCACCACCGTGAGCGCGTTGGCCCAGATGCCGGCATTGACCGCCACAGCGCGCGCCAGGATGGCGGCATGGTCGGTCGTGGAAACGTCCAGTCCCAGACCTTCGACGCGCACCTGACCACCCTGCACCCGAAAGCCTTCCAGCGCACCGCCGTTCATCACGGGGGTGCCGGTGGTGAGTGTGGCGCGGCTGGCGTTGATGAAGCCGCCGCCGTTCACGTTGATGCCCGCGGGGTTGGCAATGACCACCTCGGCGCGCTGCCCGCCCACTTCCACAAACCCGTTCAAGTGGCTGGGCTGGCTGCTGTTGATCTCGTTGAGGATGACGCGCGCCGGCCCGGCCGCCAGCCACGGGTTGCCCTGCACCCAGCCGCCGAGCTGGGTCTGCACGTCGGTGCGGCTGTTGTTGAGGATGGCGCCCTGGCTGCCGACGTCGAACTGTCGATAGGTGTTGCGCGAGACGCCAGCCGCGCTGGGTGTGGTGATGTTGACCAGTGGCACGCCGTTGGCCGCATTGAGCACGGTGGGGCGCTGCGCGCCGGGGGCTGCGGGGTCGGCGCTGATCTGGGCTTGCAGAGGCAGACAGAACAGCAGCGATGTTGCAGCGGTCGTCGCGGTGCAAGCCGACGCCTTGCCCATGCTGCGAGCGCACTCGGCAACGGCCATCGAGACGCCGCGTGCTGCGTTGAAAACAAGGCGGTGGTGGTTGCGGTTCATGTGAATTCCCTGACGGTTTTTTTGGTGGGTGATCGACTCAGAAGCCGGTGGCGAACCAGAAGCCCAGCGTGGCGTTGGCGGTGCGAAAGCCCTCGGGCTTGTGCAGCGGCCAGCCGGCAAACAGCTCGCCTTGCACGCAGCCCGCGCTGCCGCGCAAGCCGATCACGGCGCCTGTCAATCGCTTGCCCACGAGCCGCTGCGCGCTGGGACCTCGCACCCGGCCGTGGTCGAGGCCGGCAAAGGCCGAGATGGCGCTGTTGTCCAGCGGCGTGGCCAGTTCGTTGCGCCAGAGCCAGCCGCTGTCGCCGCTGAGGCTGGACTCGCCGTCAAAGCCGCGCACGGTGTGGCGCCCGCCGATGGCGAAGCGCTCTTGCGGCGACAGTGGCGTGCGGTGGGTCTGCGCGCGCCACTGGCTGCTCACCTGCCACGGCTGCGCGCCGAGCTTGAATGGCCATTGCCACTGGGCGCTCGCCTGCACCAGTGCAAAGCGCGAGGTGCCTTCGCCAAAGGTCTCTTCGGGTGCACGCAGTGAACCGAATGCGCCCGTGCCGCGCCGGTGGTTCAGGTTCAAGTCCAGCGTGCCCGGGCCCACGTAGGCGCGGTGTCCCACGCTCAGTTGCCAGCCGCCCACGCGCCGGCGTTGCACCTCCACTTCCGTGTCGTCGATGAAGTTGCGCAACTGCCGCGCAAACGCCTTGGCGTGCACCATGGTCTTGCTGGTGGCGTCGCGGTGCACCAGGTAGGACAGCGTGGCTTCCTGCGAACCGGTGCTGCCGCGGTAGCGATAGTCCTGTGCGGCACCCGCCACGGTTTGGTGGTACCCGTGCTTGCTGACGTCGAACGCCAGCAGACTTCGACCCCAGGGAACCGAGTAATGCCAAGAGCTGCCATGGGTACCACGCGCGCCGGGATCCCCACCGCCCAGGCTGCCTTGCAGCCCCACGTAAAACAGGTCGTTGAGCGACAGCGGGTTGTCCAGACTCAGCGTGGCACTGCCCTGGTAGCGGCCTGTGCTGCGCGAGCCGCTGTCGTCCGCGCTCAGTTGAAACCTCACAGGCCAGCCCTGTTGCCAGTCGATCACCAGGTCGCTCAGGCCGGGCTCGTCGGCGGGCACGATCTGGATGTCGACCTCGACGCCGGGCACCCGCTTGAAGTTCTCCAGCGCCTGCTCGATGTCGCGAAGGTTGAGCAGGTCGCCCGGCTGGGCGGGCAGGGCCGTTTGAACCGAGGGATGGGGTGCGGACCGATTCGCAAAACCGATCTGGCGGATGCGCCCGGGCACCACGGTCAGCGCCAGACGGCCCTGCGTCAGGTCCTGCGGCTCCACCACCACCCGGCTGGTGACGAACCCGCGCGCCACCACCGCGTGTTGCGCCCGCTGGACCAGCACACCAATGCCGGCGGCACCCAGGCAGCGTCGCAGCGGTCCGTCCAGTCCGTCCGGAGCGGTGAGCGCGTCCAGCAGCCAGGCGAACGGGCCGGCAGCCACGCCACGCAGTTCAACCTGCTGGATGGTGAAACACGGCGAGTCGTTCACGGGCAAACGCGCTGTGGGCGTGGCCTCGGAAGTTTCGGGTCTCACTCGGGGTGCGGGCACGGCTTGCTCGCGTTGCCGCATGTCGCGCTCCTCGCTGCGACGCTGTTCAGCGGCGCTTTGGGCCGTGTCGCGGGCGGTCTGGCTGGCTGCTGGCCCGGCGCACAACGCGCCCATGAGCAGCGTGAGTGCGCCCAGGCTGCGACCCGGACCGCCTCCCTGGTTTCGTTTCATTGCTTCCTCGCCTGAATACTTTTGGGTGATTTTTTGAAAACACCGCGCATTCTGGCGAGAGCTTTTGAATATGAATACCTAAGTGTTGTATTGAGGTCGTGAAAAGCCCGAGAAGCAGAGAAAAGGCGTGAAAAAGTCCCTGGGCGGTGGACCGCCTCGGGCCCGGTTGGATAGCGGCGAAGCGTGGGCTGGTTCGAGCGAGGCCAGCGGGCTGACAAAATGCAAGGCATCCCCGATGCCGTCCGGTTTGCCCTGTTTTCACATGCCCACCACCCCCGAAGTCCTCATCAGCGAAGTCGGCCCGCGCGACGGTCTGCAGTCCGTCAAGGCCACCATGCCCACGGCCGACAAGCTGCGCTGGATCGACG
>CAZAIR010000340.1:0-3055 GCA_964485225.1 uncultured Burkholderiaceae bacterium | reverse complement strand
GTGACGAGCTGGCGCCGCTGCATGGCTTCAGCGCGGGCTGAACAGGCTGGCCCAGCCGGCCTTGGGGGCCATGGTGGCCAGATCCCAATCGGCCTCAACGAAGGCGCGGCGCGTGGCCGGGCGCTTGGGCAGGCCGCCGGCGTTGTTGCCGTACTCGTTGTCGATCATCTGGCCGCGGTCTTCGACCACATCGGACAGCAGCTTGAAGTCCAACGGGTCGCGTGCCCAGGGGCGGGCGCCCACCAGGCGTGGCAGCACGCGCTCCAGCTCTTGCGCCGGCAGCCAGCGCAGGCCTGGGGGCAGATCGGGCTCGCGCGCCGGCACCATCTGCGCCGGGCCGCTGGTGTAGCGCCCGGTGTGCGGCAGGGGCTGGCCGTTGCGGTCTTGGGCCAGGTTGTCGGCCAGGTACAGGCTCACGTCGCCCACGCCGCCCAGTGTGAACAGGGGCAGGCCCAGCGCGGTGTCAGGCCCGGCGCGGTAGGCGTTGCCCACCAGGGTGATGCGGCCCAGCTGGTGCGGGTAGCCAGCCCATTCGTGCGCCACCAAGTTGTAGTGCACGGCACGGGCGCCGGGGTTGTAGATGAGGTTGTTCACCATCGCCGCCTGCACGCCGCCCTTGAACAGCGCGTTGCGTTCGCGGTTGCTGGCGTACAGGTTGCCCAGCAGCAAGATCTGCGTGGCGTTGTCATGCACCAGCGTGCCTTTGCTGTGCTCGCCCTTTTCGTGCACCGAGTGGCCCAAGCCCTCGTAGATCAGGTTGTGGCTGTAGGTGATGGCGCGCGAGGTGTTGCGGCGCCAGTCGTCGGGCGTGGCGCCCTTGAAGCGCGGGCCGCCCACCGACAGGTTTTCGTCCGTGGCCCAGCTGAAGGTGCAGTGGTCGACGATCAAGCGCGCCGTGCCTTCGCCCGTGCTCAGGCCGTCGTGGTCTTGGCCGCTGCGCTTAGGCCGGCCGTATTCACCGGGGCGCACGGTCAGGTGCTGCAGCACCACGTCGGTGGTGCTCACCAGCAGCTCGCCGCGCACCAGGGTGATGCCGGGCTCGGGCGCGGTTTGGCCGGCCACGCTCACGTTCGGTTCGCGGATGTGCAGCTGGCCGCCGGCCAGGTCGATCACGCCGCCCACCTCGAACACGACGGTGCGGGGGCCCTTTTCGTCCAGCGCTGCTTGCAAGCTGCCCGGCCCGTTGGCGGCCAAGGTGGTGACGCGCACGACGCGCCCGCCAAAGCCGCCCTGGGTTTGCGCCCAGCCGGCGTGCGTGTAGGTGGCGGCGTGCAGCGGGGCGGGCGCTTCGGGCAGGGCGGCGTGGGCCGCGCTTGCGCCCAGCACCAGTGCGGCCAGCAACGCTTTCACAGCAAATCCTCCATCGCTGCACGCGGAATCACGGCGCCGGGGTGTTGGATCACCCGCGCCGCCAGCCGGTTACCAAAGGCAGCGGCCTGCGCCGGGGTTTCGCCGCGCAGCCGGCGCGACAGGTAGCCGCCGGCAAAGGAATCGCCTGCGGCGGTGGTGTCGACCACGCGCGGCACGGGCTCGGTCGGCACGGCCTCCCACGCACCGGCTTGACCCACCAGCGTGGGCTGCGCACCGCGCTTGAGCGCCAGTTCCGGCACGGCCAGCGCTTGCGCCGCAGCGGTGGCGGCCTCGGGGTCGGGCAGGCCGAACAGGGCTTGGTGGTCGTCGGTGGTGATGAGCGCCAGCGCGGCCTCGGCCAGCGCCCGCTCGAACCAATGCCGGGCGGTGGCGGCGTCGTCCCACAAGATGGGGCGGTAGTTGTTGTCGAACGCCACCCAGGCGCCGCGTGCGCGCAGCCGTGCGGCCAGTGCCAGCAGGCGCTCGCGGCCGGCGTCGGGCAGGATGGCTAAGCTGATGCCGCTGAACAGCAGGCCGTCCAGCGTGTCGCCGGCCAGCTCCAGCGGCGTGGGCGCGGCGTCGTCGAAGTAGTTGCGCGCCGCACTTTGGTTGCGCCAAAAGTGGAAGCGGCGCTCGCCCGACGCGTCCAACTCGATTTGGTACAGCCCAGGCCGGCGGCCGGGCAGGCGGCGCGCCAGGCTGGTGTCCAGGCCTTCGGCGGCCCAGCGGTCCAGCAGCGCTTGGCTCAGGCCGTCATCGCCCAGCGCACTCGCAAAACTCACCCGCGCCGTGCTGCAGCGGGCCAGGTAACAGGCGGCATTGAAGGTGTCGCCCCCGTAGTGCTGGCGCAGCGTGCC
Organism: uncultured Burkholderiaceae bacterium; assembly: GCA_964485225.1. Classification (GTDB taxonomy): domain Bacteria; phylum Pseudomonadota; class Gammaproteobacteria; order Burkholderiales; family Burkholderiaceae_C; genus Inhella. Next base: position 848 of record CAZAIR010000340.1, on the reverse strand, counting down.
AAAGGCCTCGCCTTGCAGTTCCAGCATGCATTCGCCAAAGGCAGCAACCCAGGTCTCTTTCACTTTGAACCGCCAGCTTTGTAAAAATGGAACAACGTTTCGAATAATAGCCGGCGGGCTGCATCGGAGGCTTGGGGCAAACGAGGGGCTGGCGTGCAGGCAGCCCAACTTAAGCCCGGCCGTTGACCGCTTCAGGCGGGCCTTGGGTCACCCGGCAGCCAAACCATGGGTGCGCCTTGCGAAGCTTGCCCATGCATCACATCCACATCACACTGACCGTATGAAGAGGTCCAACTTGCCGGCCGTGCGTGTCGAGCCTGCGTTGAGAAGCGATGCCGAGGCCGTTCTCGATGAAGGCGAATCGCTTTCCGATGTCGTCGCCTGGCGATGTATGCAAGACGCCTTCCTCGCACGCGCCCGCGATGCCGTCGAGCGCTCAGAGCGTGAGGACAGCGGGATCTCGCCTCAGGAAATGCTGCGGCAGATGGATGTCCGACTCGAAGCCGCGCGTCAGCGACTGGCAGCAGGCCAGCCGAGCGCTGCACGTGCGCCGTGAACGACCAGCAACGCGAGCTGATCATCCCGTTCGGCAGTGCCGGACTCGTTGCGGCGTTCGAAGTCCGCAGGAGGGTGGTCCGTATCGGTACCAACGGCAATCGCCAGACTGCTTCCCAGCCGAGAGCGCTGGTCGGCCAGCAGTTGCCCTTCAGTGAAGACCGACGAAGCGCTGTGTAGAACGTCCCAAAGAAGTCAGGTCCGAATACCACCGCCCTGTTGAGCACGAACCCAACGGCAGCCTAAAGAACCCACAGCACTTCAAACTGCTGTCGGGTTGCGGCGACCTCGAT
>CAZAIR010000339.1:0-3059 GCA_964485225.1 uncultured Burkholderiaceae bacterium | reverse complement strand
GACAGATCAGCCCCTTCGACCGCTGGATCGAGGACGCGAACGGCAACATCGTGGGTATCCAGAACCGCCGCGGTGAGTATGGCCGCGACGTGAGGTTCCTCACCGAAGACAGGGTGACGGCTATCGAATCGGTGCTTGGCGGCGACACAAGCATCCCGAGCGGCTACTACCACCTCGCATATCGCGGCTCCCAGGCTGGCAACGGGCCGCTGCTGGACCAATCAGGCAACAACAGGGACGCGGCCAACAACACGTTCGTGTTTCCAAGTGGCTGGACGGCTGGCCAGACGCTGACCGTGGGCACCTATCGCGCGCCGACCAACCCCAATGCAGCGGCCTTTGCGGGCGGCCTGCCATTGTTCAAGGTGACGTCCATTACCACCGGCATCACCGGCGGCACCGAGCCGGCGTGGCCAACGGTGGGCAACACGGTGGTGGATGGTGGCGTGACGTGGACCGCAGAAAAGGGGCCTTGGTATCTGGACGCTGGTGGAGTGCGTCAATTCCGCAGCCTGCTGGACACGCAGCTTGGCGCTACCACAGCCGAGCTTGGTGCCTACAACCTCGGCATCCTGCCGTGGGACATGGCAAACGGCGACAGTCTGATTATCAGTGTCACCGCCTTGCAGAACTACACCAGCGGGCCAAGCAACTTCAACGAAACCAGCGTGGCCGGCAACCGCATCGCGGGTTCGGCTTCGGCGGGCGTCACGTTTGTGGCCACCGGACAAACTACGTTCAACGACTTGCGCCTTCGAGTCAGCGATGGCACGAACACGCGCGCAGTTGCGCACCTTGATAGCGGTGGAGTCGCAACCGCCCGCCCAGGTGACGGCGCTCGACGTACTACCACCGTGTGCATCGACGGCCGCACAAAGCGCATGTACCTGCTTGCCGACGGGGAGCCCCGAAGCGCTGCAAACAACTACTCCGGCCTGAGCGCTACCGACGTGCTGGCATGGGACGCCGACATCAGCGGCATAACCGGAAGCACCAGCGCTGGTATCCGGCCGTTTGTGTGGGGCACGCAGCCCAACGCCGACGGCAGCATCAATTCAACGACTCACGAACTGGCGGCCTCCCGCCTGGACATTCTGGTGCTGCCGGCGCGCGGGCTGCCAACCCGCCTTCGTGACCTTGCCCAGTGGTTCCACAACCGCGGCGAAGGGCTGCTGCCCGCAAGCCTGGTGCTCTGAAATGGCAATGCGAACGGTGGCCATCATTGGCAAAGGCCAGTCAAACAAGCAGGGATCGGCCTGCCGATGGGCTGGTCCCCGCAACTTCGCCAACATCGAGCGCGCCCGATCGCTGCATACCGGGGAGAGTGATCCCTATCCCGGCTGCAACAACAGCTCGCAGGGTGGCTCGTGCTTCCCGTTCCTGCAAGACCTCGCTTGGGCGCGCGGCATCCGTCTTCGTGTCTTCAACATGGCCATTGGCGGGGCCTCGGTGTTCCAGCACACCGGCCGGCTTGGAGCCACGATCACGAACCCCACGGTACCGGCTTCGGTAGGCTTCTTCAGTGGCGGCGAGATGAGCGGCGGCACCACGATCCAGACTGAAGGCGACCCCGAATTCGATCCCTTCGGCCTGCTGGCTCGCTCCCGCGCAGTAGTGCAGTCACTGGCGGGAGAGTGCGACGCCATTGTCAGCACGTGGAGCAACGGCGAGAGTGACCACGGGAACACCGCGGCCCAGTACCGCACCGGCCTGCTGTCCGTGGCCGACTACATGCTGGCCAGTGGTGTGGACATGCACCTCATCGGGCTTTCGGTCAAGATCCCGACGGCCACCGACGCCAACATGCTGCTGCTTCAGCAGGGCGTGGCAGAAGCCGTGGCGGCCCGGTCGAAGTGTGCGGCGGGAGCCGACCTGTACGCCTACTGGGGCGACAACCCGCCGCTTTACCCTGAAACCGGCGGCGGCCCCTATGTTCACCTGACGCTGCGCGGCCAGTGGCATCACGCCAAGCTGTGGGATGCGGCATTGGCTGCCGTCAACTACGGGTTGCCTGCCTGATGCTGCTGTGCGACTACTACGGCGGATGGCGTTCGCCACCCGAGCAGGGCGTGACCTGGCAGGGCGGCTCCCCGTGGGAAGCCCTGGCCGCGTTCCCGGAGCGACTGCCGGAGTACGGGCCTGTCAACGAGGACGACCAAGGCATCATCGACCGCCACTTGTGGCAAGCGCAGGCGGCGGGCATCGACGGCTTCGGGGCCTGCTGGTACGCAGACGAGTTCTTGAGCTACGCGGCGCAGCGCATGGCAGCAAGCAAGGTGACGGCGCCGACAGGGTTCTATCTGTGCTGGGACAACTCCCCCCGCGGCGATGCCAGAAAGAACACCCGCGCCTGGATGCTGGCCGGTGCCGAGAAGGTCAAGGGCTACACCAGCAGCCCGCGCTACCTGAAGATCAGCGACCGGCCGGTCGTGATGCTGTGCGCCACCACCGGCATCGACGCCTGCATCCGCGCCGAGAAGGGCGCGCCCGCCACTTACACCCCGACGGCGGCCGAGCGAGGGGAGCTGCTGGGCGCGATGAAGGCCGCGATGGGCACGGTGTACCTCGCGGTGCAGATCCACTCAAACGACTGGATCAACACCCCCGGCATCGACGCGCTGACCTTCTACAACATCCGCACCGGCTACTTCAACGGGGCCAGCCGCTTCGCGCGCAGCTACGCCGAGATGACGCAAGGCTGTGAACAAGCGTGGGCCTACTGGAAGGCCGAGGCCGCGAAGCGCGGCATTGCCTACTGGCCCACGGCGATGGCTGGCTGGGACCGCAAGCCCTGGGGCGGCACTGCGGGCGACCCGCTGCACGACAACTGCACGCCGCCCAACGATGCGGCCATCACCGCGCACCTGCGTAAGGCGCTCGCGCAAGGACCGCACACCGTGCTGTGTGCATGGAACGAGCTCGGCGAAGGCAGCTTTGTGCAGCCCAGCGCCGGCTACCCGAACCGCTGGGCCGCCGTTCGCGCGGCGCGCTCGTGAGCACAGGGACCGATCACTGGGACGGCCGCGACCGCCGCCGCCACGCCGAGGTGACCCGCACGA
>CAZAIR010000338.1:0-3062 GCA_964485225.1 uncultured Burkholderiaceae bacterium | reverse complement strand
ATTGGGGCGCTGCCGCCTACGCCAGCTTTCACCTGACCTACGACCCGCCGTCCGACTTCGCCTTCGCGGCGAACGGCCGGCGGGACGACGCCGCCTGGAAGCACCGCCTGCGCATGCTGGCCCTGGAAGGCCAGATCCACGAGCGCGATGCCGGCCACCCTGTGCTGGCCCTGGTCGGGCGCTTTGACTTCGCCTTCTTCGCCGCCTTCGTGCTGCCGCTCGCCTTGATCGTGCTGCTGCACGACCTGCGGTCCAGCGAACGCCAAGCCGGCCGGCACGACCTGCTGCTGGCCACCGCCGGCCGCGCGGCCTCGTTGTGGCACCTGCGCGCCGGGCTGCGCAGCGCCTGGGCTTACGCATGGGCGGTGCTGCCGCTGGTGGCGGGGGCGCTGATCAGCGGCACGGCGGCGGGCACTTGGCTGGCAGCGTGCGGGCTGCTGCTGCTCTACACCGCCTTCTGGGCCGTGCTGTGTGCCGCACTGGCCGCATGGCAGCGGCCGGGCGAGGTCATCTTGGCCTCGCTGCTCGGCCTCTGGGCTTTGCTGGCCGTGGTGCTGCCGGCCCTGGGCCGCCAAGCCATCGACCGCGCGGTGCCCCTGCCGTCCGGCGGCCAGATCGTCTTGACCCAGCGCGAGGCCGTCAATGCCGCGTGGGACCTGCCCAAGGCCAGCACCATGACGCCCTTCACCGAGCGCCACCCCGAGTGGGCCGCCTACGCCGCGGTGGAGCGGCCCTTCGAATGGAAGTGGTACTACGCCTTCCAGCAAGTGGGCGACCAGCGCGCCGAGGCCCTGTCGGCCGCCCACACCAAAGGCCGCCTGGCCCGCGACCAACTGGCCGCGCGCTGGGCTGTGTTGGCACCGCCGGTGTGGCTGGAGCGCTCGCTGCAAAGCTTGGCCGGCACCGACGTGGAAGCCGCCCTGGCCTACGAGGCCCAGGTGCGCGCCTTCCATGCGGCGCTGCGACAGTTCTACTACCCGAAGCTGTTCCGCAACGAAGCCTTCGATGCCGAAGCCTTCAACGAACTGCCGACGTTCGTCCCAGTGCGCAAGGGGCACTGAGCCGGGCGAGCGGTGGCGGCGGATGGGGCGCAGATGCCAAGAAGGCCGATTCGCGCCTGGCGCACACTGTTGCCCCTCAAGAATTCCTCGAGCGATTCATGCGCCCCTTGGCTTGCGCCGCACGATGCGGCTTCACCGGCCTGATCCTGACATTTCACGCGCTGGTCGGGGCACAGCCGCCCGAATCGACACCGTCCCAATCGCCGTCCACCCCGCCACCGGCCCCCGCACGCCACGAACCCGAAGCCACCGGTCCCTTCGCCAGGGTGATGTCGGGCACCTTGCGGCCCAAGACCGACAGCGACACCCAATTCGTCATCTTCACCGCCTTTCGCGGCTTGCGTGGCTGCGCGCGCGATGAGTTCTCGGCCGTGCGGATCATGGTGAACAACTCGCGAGAAGAGGGCTGCCTGCAGCTGGCGTTGTCCGACCGGCGCGAGCTCCAGATCCGCTGGGCCGACGGCCAGGTGATCCGTTACCACGAGGCCGAGTGGACCCTGACGACCGGACTCCGTTGACGGTGGCCATGCCCCAGCCCGAAACCCTCGAACGCTTCATCGCCACCGTGGAGGCCGGCCGCACGGTCGACGCCTTGGAAGGCTTCTACGCCGAGCACGCGGCCATGCAGGAGAACCTCGGGCCGCCGCGCGTCGGCCGCTCCGCGCTGGTGGCCCACGAGCAGCGGGCGCTGGCGGGGGTGCAAGACCTGCGGCTGCGCTGTGTTCGGCCGGTGCTCTCGGCCGGCGACACGGTCGTGCTGCGCTGGCAAATCAGCTACTGCACGCGCGACGGCCGCGCGGTGCACTTCGAGGAGTTGGCCTACCAGCGCTGGGAAGGCGAGCGCATCGTGCACGAGCAGTTCTTCTACGACCCCGGTCAGTTCACCCCGAACGCACCGTCCAGCGCCTGAGCCGGCGCGGGCTCAGGCGATCCGCCGACCTTCGGCATCGAACCCCAAGCCCGCCCCCGCCCGCACGGCCAGGCCCACCGCCTGCCCGGCGCGCAGGCCACGGCCGTCGTCGCCCAGCTTCATCACCAGCGGCGTGGACAGCCCGTCCACGCGGGCGTAAACGAGGCTGCTGTCGCCCAGGTGCTCGGCCTGCTCCACCGTGGCGGCGATGCCCTCGCCCGAGGCCAGGCCCAGGTGCTCGGGGCGCAGGCCCATGCGAACGGCGCGGTCGCTGCTGCCCAGGGCGAACCACAGCGCGCGGTGGGCGGCGCTGGCGCTGGGGCTGGGGCGCTCGACCAGGTTGATGCGCGGCGCGCCGATGAAGCCGGCCACGAACTCGGTGGCGGGGCGCTCGTACAGGTCCAGCGGGGCGCCGAGTTGCTCGATGCGGCCTTGGTGGAAGACGGCGATGCGGTCGCCCAGGGTCATGGCCTCGGTTTGGTCGTGCGTCACGTAAACCATCGTGGCGCCCAGTTCGCGGTGCAGGCGGGCCAGCTCCAGGCGCATGTCCACGCGCAGCGCGGCGTCGAGGTTGCTCAGGGGTTCGTCGAACAAAAAGACCTTGGGTTTGCGCACGATGGCGCGGCCAATGGCGACGCGCTGGCGCTGGCCGCCGCTGAGCTGTTTGGGCGTGCGGTCGAGCAGGTCGGTGATGCGCAAGATCTCGGCGGTGCGGTGCACCTGGGCCTGGCGCTCGGCCTTGCCCACGCCGGCCATCTTGAGCGCGAAGCCCATGTTCTCGGCCACGGTCATGTGCGGGTACAGCGCGTAGCTTTGGAACACCATGGCCGCGCCGCGCTGGGCGGGGTGCAGGTCGTTGGCGCGCTGGCCGTCGATAAGCAGGTCGCCGCTGCTGATGCTTTCCAGCCCGGCAATCATGCGCAGGGTGGTGGTCTTGCCGCAGCCGCTAGGGCCGACGAAGACCATGAACTCGCCGTCCTTGACTTCCAGGTCGATGCCGCGGATGACGGAGGTGTCGCCGTACTGCTTGGTGATGCCCTTGAGGCTCAGCCTGGAAACGGCAGTCGACCGCTCGCCGCCGCTGGAAGGAT
>CAZAIR010000337.1:1507-3063 GCA_964485225.1 uncultured Burkholderiaceae bacterium | reverse complement strand
GCCAGCGCCAGTGACGGCGTGCTGCTGCTCGCCGCCGCCCTGTTCAGCTACTACACCGTGGCCGCCAAGCCGCTGATCCAGCGCCACGGCGGCGTGCTGGTGTTGGGCTATGGCACCTTGCTGTGTACCGTGCCAGCGCTGCTGTGGTGCGCGCCGGCGATGGCCGCGGTGGATTGGGCGCGAGTGCCCAACTGGGTATGGCTGGGCACGCTGTGGAGCGTGGTCGGTGGCGGCTTCATCGGCTGGCTGGCCTGGGGCTGGGCCAATGAGCATCACGGCGTGGCGCGCACCGCGCCGCTGATCTACCTGATGCCGGTGATCGCCGGCTTGAGCGCCTGGGCCTTTGCGGGCGAGGCCTTTACCTGGGCCAAGTTGGGCGCGGCCGGCGTGGTGCTGGTCGGTGTGGCCTTGGCGCAGTTTGGCAAGCCTGCCCTGGGCGAGAAAGGTTCCACGGTCGGCTGACATCACGCCTTCCCTGGCGCCGCGCGCGCACCTACGCTGTGAACATGGGCGGCTATGGCGACATCTTGGACTTGCACCGTTGGCTGGCGATCGCCAGCGTGACGGTGTACGTGCTGCGCGCCATCGACGTGCTGATGCGCACCGGCTGGCTCAGCGGCCGAGGCAAGGTGCTGGCATTCGTCATCGATCTCCCGCTCACCGTCAGCGGCTTGAGCTTGTGGGGCTTGGCAATGTTCAACCCCTTTACCAACGCGCTTTGGCTGCTGGCCAAGCTGCTGCTGCTGGCCGCTTATGTGGCCCTGGGCGCCTGGTCCCTGCGCGCCCAAAGCCGGGAGGCCGAACTGCTGGCCTTGCTGTTGGCGATGGTGTGCATGGGGCTGTTGTGGGCAGTGAGCAGCACGCGGAGCTTGGTCTTGTTTTAAGGGGGCTGCACCCGTGCCGCCCGTCATGGGCGGGAAACCCCGGTTGCATGCGGCATTCTTTACACCCGCGACATAAATCACGCGCCATCCCCCAGAACGAGGGATGTAAAGCGGCCGCCACGCACAAATTCGCGCCGTCTGGCACGGAATTTGATTGACTAGGGGTGTCGGCAGCAGTGGTGCTGCTTCAACCCCTAGGAACAACCCCATGAAATTTGCGTGTTTCAACAACGCAACGCCCCGCAAAGTGGCCGCTGCAGTGGCTTTGCTGGTAATTGCACCATTCGCCCAGGCGGGTGTTGTGGGTGAGACGGCGTACGACACCACCAACGACTTGGTCAACACCGTGATGGTCCAGGATGCTTCGGTTGGTGGCGGCGTAAACAACCCCCGTTACCTGCCGCCTGTGACCGACTTGAACTACTCTGGCGTCGTCAACCTTTGGTTCCGCGATGCCACCGGCTCGGTGCGCAGCGCTTGCACAGGCTCGATGCTGAACCAACGCACCGTGCTGACAGCCGCACACTGTGTGGCAAGCAACTCCAACACCGTGAATTGGGCAAGCTTCACTGCCCGTTTCCGCAACGCCGACGGCACTGTGACCGAGGTCAACGGACAAGGCTTCAAAGTGCAAGCCGGTTACAGCGGCGCCGTGGTGGAAGAGCAGGACGT
>CAZAIR010000337.1:0-1497 GCA_964485225.1 uncultured Burkholderiaceae bacterium | reverse complement strand
GTGGCGGTGTTGCACTTGAACGGTTACGCCCCTGCCAGCGCTCGCACCTACACCCTGTTCGAAGGTAACCCGCTCCAGCGTTTCAACATCGCAGGCTATGGCCGCTTCGGAGACGGCATCACGGGTAGCGGCAGCAGCACTCAGTTTGCATCTGGCTTGAACACTTTGCGCGCCGGTGTGAACCGCTTTGAGACGACCGGGAACGATGGGCGGTTCTACGAGGGTGCTGGCTCGACCACGCTGGGCACTTTGGGTGGCGTGCTGAGGGCCGATATGGATCTCAACGGACAGCTCACCCATCCCACTGCCAACTTCATGTGTGGCAGTCTGGGCCACTGCAACCTGGGTGAGGGCTTGGATGAGGTGGCGCTGGGTCAAGGCGATTCCGGCGGCGCTGCTTTCGAGAGCAACAGCTGGCAAGTGCTGGGCGTTGCTTCCTGGGGTCAAGGGCCGACCATCGGTGGCATCGGTCGTTTGGGTCGCTACGACTCGTCCTTCGGCTACGCCTGCGTGGCCAACTTTGCCGCCAATGCCAGCTGCTTGAGCAACTACAACTTCGTGCAAGCGAACATGTTGGTGCCCGAGCCGGGCACGCTGGCCATCGCCGGCCTGGGTCTGCTCGGTGTGGCGGGTTTGGCCCGCCGCCGCAAGGCCAAGCAGGCCTGATGACGGGACCCCTCGCCGGGGCGTCCGCGCCCCGGTGATGAGCCATCACAACGCCCACCCTCCGGTGGGCGTTGTGCTTTACAGCACCACCCGCCGCTCGCCCTTGAGCACGGTGATGTGGCAGCCCTGGGCGTCTTTGCCGATGCGCAGGGTCAGTACGCGGCTGCGGCCGTCTTTGCTCAGGCGCACCTCGAAGTCCTCACCCGCTGGGCGCAAGTCGGGCAGGTCGGCGTCTTCCAGCAGTTTGTAGTCGCCTTGGCTGCCCATCCAAGCGGCCGTGGGCAGGGTTTGGCCGGTGCTCAGCCGGCGCAGCACCACCTGGGCGCCGTCCACCGGCTGGCCGCGGGCGTCGACCACCTTCAAGGCCACCACGCTGGCGCTCATCGTGCACCGCACGGGGGTTGGCAGCTGGGCCAGGGCGCCCCCGCTGCCGAGGGCACCAAGGCAAACGAGGCGGCGTGTGAGGGGCATGGTCGGCTCCGGAAAGCAAAGCACGATGGTGGCACAGGGGCGCCCGGCCGGCTGATGCAGGGGGCGTTTGCTTAGAAGATGCTGGCTGCACCGCCACTTCTGACCCTTTGCCATGCCCGAAGCCGATCTGCCCCGCCCTGCCGAACCTAACGCCGACCGCCACAACGACCGCATCACCCTGCGCTTCCTCGCCCAGCCCAGCACCGTCAACTTCGGTGGCAAGGTGCACGGCGGCACGGTGATGTCGTGGATCGACGAGGCCGCTTACGCCTGCGCCTCGGCGTGGTCGCAGCGCTACTGCGTGACCGCCTTTGTTGGCGGCATCCGCTTTGTGCGGCCGATCCACATCGGCACCGTGGT
>CAZAIR010000336.1:0-3071 GCA_964485225.1 uncultured Burkholderiaceae bacterium | reverse complement strand
CGGACGCTTCCAGGCGAGTCAGGTCGTACTCGGGAAGTTCGGTAATGGCCTCAAACAGGCGGGAGCCCAGCGCGTCGTACAGGTACTTTGGCGAAGTGTGAGCGTCAGTCCCCTGAAGCCCAGCCAACAACTCGAGGCGAATGGCCTCGTGGTTGTCGCGGTGCAGTTGCAAAAACAATGGGGATTTCATCATCGTTTGTTGGTTTTTCTGTCCAGTAGCGCTGGATGGTAGCGGGCTAAACCCCCGGGCTTGGGTCATCGTGGAGAATTGCTTTCTAATCATGCATGTTATTGTTTTTTCTGGAGGCTTCATGGCTGGTCATTTTCTAAAAGCTGTCTTGGCGAGTGCCATGCTGGCGGCGACGTTCCTCAGTGCTACTGCCCAGGCGCAGCAGGTACTGCGCGTGACCACCATTCCCGAGGAAGCCGCCACCGAACAAATCCGCAAATTCACGCCTCTGGCCAGCTACTTGGAAAAAGCGGTGGGAATGAAAGTGGAGTTCACACCGGTCAGCGACTACCCTGCTGCTGTGGAAACACTGGTCAATAAAAAAGTGGATTTGGTCTGGTTCGGTGGTTTTACCCATGTTCAGGCCAACCTGCGCTCGGGCGGCAAGATCGTGCCATTGGCACAGCGGGAAGAAGACACCAAGTTCCAGTCGGTGTTCATTGCCAAGACCGACTCGGGCATCAAAACCCTGGCCGACATGAAGGGCAAACAGATCTCGTTTGGCTCGCAGAGCAGCACCTCCGGCCATTTGATGCCGCGCAGCTTTTTGCTGCAGGCCGACATCACCCCTGAAAAAGACTTTCGCCGCGTGGCCTACAGCGGCGCGCACGATGCCACCATCGCCTCGGTGGTCAGCGGCAAGGTGGACGCCGCCGCGCTGGACATCACTGTGTGGCGCAAGTTCGTGACCGAAAACAAGGTCGATACCAAGGCAGTGGACGTGTTTTACACCACGCCGCCTTACTTCAACTACAACTGGTCGGTGCATGTCGATATGCCTGCTGACCTGCAGCAAAAGATCAAAGCAGCGCTGCTCGCCCTGAGCCCAGCCAACCCGGAACATGCCGAGATCCTTCGGCTCAACCGCGCCACCCGTTACATCGCCACCACGCCTGAGAACTACAAGGGTCTTGAGGCGGCAGCCCGAAGCGCTGGCCTGCTCTGACCCGAGGCCAACGACTTGAACATTCAGTTGAGCGCGCTGGCGGCGCGTCACCCGGCTGCGCGCCACGGTGCTGCGCCCGCTCTCGCCAACCTGAGCCTTGGCATTGCGACAGGCGAGCACGTGGCTGTCATTGGCCCGTCTGGCGCTGGCAAAACCACCATGTTGCAGGTGCTGGCCTGCGCTTTGCCGCCCAGTCAAGGCGAGTTTTTGCTGAACAACACCCCGCCTTGGTCCCTGCCCGCGGCGGCGTTGCGGCAGTTGCGCGGCACTTTGTTTCTGGCGCCGCAGGTTCCCCCCTTACCACCCCGGCAACGTGTGGTGACCTCCGTTTTGGCCGGCCGCTTGCCGGCGATGGGGTTACTCCAAAGCCTGCGTTCCCTTTTCTACCCTGCCGACATTCCCGCCGCCTACGATGCGCTGGATCGGTTTGACTTGGCGGAAAAACTCTTTGAGCGGGTGGACCGCCTCTCTGGCGGTGAACGGCAGCGCGTCGGACTGGCACGCACGCTGCTGGCCCCGGCGAAACTCTGGCTGATTGACGAGCCGCTGTCGGCATTGGACCCAGCCCGCGCACGCCAGGCGCTGGAAACTTTGCTGGACGCCGCCCGCGACCGACAGTCCACCGTGGTCGCCACGCTGCACCAGGTAGACATGGCCCTGGCCCACTTCCCGCGCATCATCGGCCTGCGCGATGGCGCGCTGATGTTTGACCTGCCATCTCAAGCCGTGTCGCGCGAGGTGTTGGCCAAGCTGTACGACCAGTACGAACACGAATTGCGTGGCGACGTCCCGGGCGACGATGCCGAGGTCAACTACCCCGACAGCCCTGCACCTGTCCAGGCGGTCATGCACTGCCGATGAGCCACACTGCGGCCCCTACAAACCGTCCGGTGCCGCTACGCGACCCGGCTTGGTCGCGGCGTTTGTTCTGGGTTTGCTTCACTGTGCTGCTGTTGTGGCCGCTCGCAGTGGCCACTGAATTCAAGCCGTGGATCTTGCTGGAGCGCGACAACCTCAAGGTCAGTGCCCAGTTTCTCGGCACCTTCTGGCCCTTGGCGCACGGGCCCGAATTTTTGCAGCTGGTAGCAAAGGAAACCTGGCGTACGGTGGCCATGGCCACAGCGGGTGTCACCTTGGCGCTGCTGTTGTCACTGCCCATGACGCTGGTGTCCACCCGTACGCTGTCCATCTCGGCGCTCTCGGGCCGCATGGCGCGAGGGCCATATTGGCTGAGACAAACCATTCGCTGGGTGCTGATTGTCTTGCGCAGCATTCCGGAACTGGTTTGGGCGCTGGTGTTTGTGCGGGTGGTGGGGTTGGGTCCGACTGCTGGTGTGCTGGCGATCGCCCTCACCTACTCCGGGATGCTGGGCAAGGTCTACAGCGAGATTCTGGAAAGCGGTGAAACCCATCCCACCCACACCCTGATGCGAAATGGCGCTGGCCGGTTGCAATCGTTTTTTTATGGCCTGCTGCCCGCTCATTCGGCCGAACTCACCAGCTACACCGTTTACCGATGGGAATGCGCGATCCGCTCCTCCGTGGTGCTGGGCTTCGTAGGGGCCGGCGGCCTGGGCCAGCAACTGGACAACTCCATGAAGATGTTCAACGGCGGAGAAGTAGCGACCATGCTACTCGTCTTCATGGCACTTGTGGCGCTGGCGGATGGCGTCAGCAGCTGGCTGCGCAAGTCCTTGGGTTGATAGCATGCAAAAACCACAAGCTTCCAACCGGCCCTACAAGCTCCCACCGCCTTTATTTGACGCACGCTGCAAGGCCTGCTGGTTCACCGCCGGACTGCTGGTTTTGGTGGTGGCGAGCTTCTGGACGCTGGATTTGCAGTGGGCGCAGTTCCTGTCGCTCGAGGCATTGCGCAGCATGGGCCGGTTTGTGGCC
>CAZAIR010000335.1:0-3111 GCA_964485225.1 uncultured Burkholderiaceae bacterium | reverse complement strand
CTGACCCAGCTCACCGCGTTCCCGATGGGCGCCATCGTCAGCCTGGGTGGCTGCACCGCCTCCTTCGTGTCGCCGCAGGGCTTGGTGGTCACCAACCACCATTGCGCCTACGGCAGCATCCAGTTCAACAGCAACCCGCAGCGCGACCTGCTGAAGAACGGCTTCCTGGCCGCCACGTTTGGCGACGAACTGCCCGCCTCGCCCGGCAGCCGCGTGTTGGTGACCGAAGACGTGAGCGATGTCACCGCGCAAATGCTCAGCCCCCAGGTGCGCGCCTTGCAAGGCAAAGCCCGGGTGGATGCGCTAGAGGCTCAGCAAAAGGCCCTGGTGGCCGCCTGCGAGCAGGCGCCGGGCTACCGCTGCAACGTCGCATCGTTCTACGGTGGCTTGCAGTACCAGCTGATCAAGCAACTGGAGATCCGCGACGTGCGCCTGGTGCACGCCCCGGCTGACATGGTCGGCCGCTTCGGCGGTGATACCGACAACTGGGTCTGGCCCCGCCACACCGGTGACTACAGCTTCTACCGCGCCTACGTGGGCCCGGACGGCAAGCCCGCCGATTTCAACGCCGCCAACAAGCCCTACACGCCCAAGCACCACCTGAAGCTGGCCAGCAGCCCGCTGAACGAGGGCGACTTCGTCATGGTCACCGGTTACCCCGGCCGCACCAGCCGCCACGCCCTGCCGGCCGAAGTGGCCTACACCTTCGGCTGGCTGCGCCCGCGCAACATCCAGGCTTTTGGCGAATGGCTGGCCCTGATCGAGCGCGAAACCGCCGGCCGCCGCGACGCCGAGATCAAGCTGGCCAACACCGTGGCGGGCTTGGGCAACGCCCACAAGAACTGGCAAGGCCAGCAGGCCAGTTACGAAGGCAGTGACATCCTGGCCCGCAAGGAAGCCCAGCATGCGGCCCTCAGGGCCTGGGTGCAAGCCAACCCGCAGCGCCAGGCCGAGTTCGGTGCCAGCCTGGACCGCATCGACGGCCTGCTGGCCCAGGTGCAAGCCCAAGGTCAGCGCGACTTTTTGCTGGGCCTGAGCACGCCTGCGCTGCTGAACAGTGCACGCGACCTGCTGCAAAACGCCCACCAGCGTGCGCTGCCCGATGCCGAGCGCAAGCCCGGCTTCCAGGACCGCGACCAGCCGCGTCGCAGAGCCGGGATTGACAGCTTCGAGCGCCGGTTTGACGCCCAAACCGAGAAGGCCAAGGTCACCCATTTCTTGACCCAGTACCTGGCCCAAGCGCCCGAGTTGCTTCATCCCGGTTACCTGCAGGCGTTGGGACTGAAGCCCGGCATGGATGCCGCCGCCATCAAGGCCCGTGTGGAGGCCCTGCACGCCGCTAGCAAGCTCGCTGAGAAGGCCGAGCGCCAGGCTTGGTTGGGACGCACGCCAGCCGAGTTCGCGCAAAGCCAAGACCCCTTCATCGCCGCTGCCGTGGCCCTGTACGCCGACGACCAAGCCCGCGAGGCCCGCGCCAAAGAGCTGGCCGGCCATGTGCAGCAGGCGTATGCCGACGTGATGACGGCCCGCTTGGCGCACAAAGCCAGCCTGGGCCAAGCCGTGTACCCCGATGCCAACGGCACCCTGCGCGTGAGCTTCGGCAAAGTCGCCGGCCGCGAAGGTCCCGACGGCAGCGTGTGGACGCCGTTCACCACCCTGCGCGGCATCACCGCCAAGCACCAAGGCAAGGGCGACTTCGACGCGCCGGCCGAGCAACTGGCCGCGATCAAGAAGGGCGAGTTCGGCCCCTACGGCTTGAAGGCGCTGAACAGCGTACCGGTCAACTTCTTGGCCACGCTGGACACGACGGGCGGCAACTCCGGCTCGCCGGTGCTCAACCGCAGGGCCGAGCTGGTGGGCCTGCTGTTCGACGGCACGCTGGACGCCGTCATCAGCGACTGGGACTTCAACGCCCGCACCACGCGCAGCATCGTGGTGGATGCGCGCTACATGCAGTGGCAGATGCGGTATGTGGACAAGGCGGAGCGTTTGCTCAAGGAGATGGGGGCGCTTTGAGCTGCGGCTGGTGCCTGCTGGGTTATGGCCGCTGCGGATGGGCGGCCCAATGCGTCGTCAAAGGCCCGCAGGTAACGGTCCAGCCGGTCCAGCTTGCGGGAGAAGGCCATGTACACCGCTTGCGGTTCTAAGCTACCAACGACCGTGAGTTGGGTCCGCAACCCTGGCCGTTGGCGGAACAGTTCCATGGCCCGGCTGGCCTCGTAGATCGCGTAGTCGGCACGGTCGAGCAGCACCAGTTGGAATACGTTCTCTGGATTGACCGTTGACAGCTTGGTAATGCGTGGGTTGTCATCGATGGCCCCGCCGTAATCAAAACCCAGCGCGACTGCCAAGCGCCGTCCCTCCATATCGGTGACGTCGCGCAGGACCTGATCGTGAGCGCCCCCTTTGCGGGTGAAGACAAGGCCTGTCACGTGCAGCAACGGCACCCGCCCGAAGGCAAGCGTCGCTTGCAGGGCGCGCTTCCTGGGGACTGTCAAGCAAGCGTCCAAGGCGCCGTGCTGCGTCAGGTGCACACAGCGACGGTAGGGCATGACTTCGAACTGGTGTGGGATGTCCGCCACCTTGAGGGCCGCGCGGGCGATCTCTACACACCTGCCTTGGGCTTGGCCTTGCCGGCCATAGGCATAGGGTGGCCATCGGTCTTCCACACCGATCTTCAAGGTTTGTCGCGTCAGTTCGCCGTGGATCGGTAGCGAGGCCACACAGGCCAGGCCTAACGAGCGCCGTGCGAGCATCATGTGGACGAGCTCCATGGTTTGCGGGGCAAGCCTCTCCTTTCTTGCCAGCCCACGATCGGGGGCTGGCGCTTGATCGACGATGTGGCCATCAGGTCTGGGCGTTGTCGATGCGCTTCAAAAAGGCCGTGCGGCCGCGTTCCCCGATCTTTCCGAGCAATGGGTACAGATGGGCCATGAGGCCAGGGAAGGCGGCAGCAATGCGCCCGGTGATGCCTTCAGATGCCGGCACGTACGTCTCCAGCCGCGGCCGGTCGATAGCGCGAAGCACCGCTTGAGCAACGGTATCGACCGAGACTGGCCGCCCCACAAAGTTCAAGGCAGAGCCCCCATGGCGCG
Organism: uncultured Burkholderiaceae bacterium; assembly: GCA_964485225.1. Taxonomy (GTDB): domain Bacteria; phylum Pseudomonadota; class Gammaproteobacteria; order Burkholderiales; family Burkholderiaceae_C; genus Inhella. The sequence goes on along the minus strand of CAZAIR010000335.1, from coordinate 16 downwards.
CCTCGTGACGAAGCAT
>CAZAIR010000334.1:0-3130 GCA_964485225.1 uncultured Burkholderiaceae bacterium | reverse complement strand
GCGGCCATGGACTTGGCTTCGTTGATGGCCACGAACAGCAGCTCATCCTTGTGGGGCACGATCACGTCGCTGTCCAGCAGGTAGCCCAGCTTGCGCGATTCGAGCGCGCTGGTGCCCACCTTGGCCATGGCGGCGGCGGTGAAGCCTTCGGTGAGGAAGGGCAGCAGGTCCTTGCTCGTGGAAGCCGCCATATTCTCGGCCGCGCGGCGGGCGATGTAGGTCAGGCCGCCCGCGCCGGGCACCAGGCCCACGCCGACTTCGACCAGGCCCACATAGCTTTCGACGTGCGCCACACGGCGGGCACAGTGGATGGCCAGCTCGCAGCCACCGCCCAGGGCCAGACCGCGCATCGCGGCCACCACCGGCACGTTGGCGTAGCGGATCGCCAGCATGGCGTCCTGCAGCTTCTTCTCTTCCGGGGCGATGCCCTTGCTGCCCATCTTCATGAACACGGGCATCAGGCTTTCCAGGTTGGCGCCGGCGCTGAACACGTCGTCAGGGCTCCAGATCACCAAACCCTTGTAGCCGGCTTCGGCGATTTGCACGGCCTTCAGCAGGCCTTCGGTGACCAGCGGGCTGATCAGGTGCAGCTTGGCGGTGATGCTGGCGATGACCACCTCACCGTCCAGGGTCCAGACGCGGATCTCGTCGTTCTTGAACAACTCGGTGCCCGACTTCAGCGGGTCGGCAGCGCCCTCACCCACCAGGCTCTCGGGGAAGTGTTGACGGCTGTAAACGGGCAGCTTGGCGCGGGGCTTGAACTTGCCCTCGGCCGCGCTCCACGAACCTTCAGCCGTGTGCACGCCGCCAGCGGCGGCCACCGGGCCTTCGGTCACCCAGGCCGGCAGCGGCGCGCTGCTGAGGGTTTTGCCAGCGGCAATGTCTTCGGCAATCCAGTTGGCCACTTGGGTCCAACCAGCGGCTTGCCACAGCTCGAACGGGCCTTGGCTGCTACCGAAGCCCCAGCGCATCGCGAAGTCGATTTCGCGCGCGGTGTCGGCTACGGTATCCAGGTGCACCGCCACGTAGTGGAACGAGTCGCGCAGGATGCTCCACAGGAACTGGGCCTGCGGGTTGGTCGATTCGCGCAGCAGCTTGATGCGGTCGGGCGCGGGCTTTTTCAGCATGCGGGCCACGATCTCGTCGGCCTTCTTGCCGCCGGCCACGTACTCACCGGTGGCGAAGTCCAGGCGCTGGATCTCCTTGCCCACCTTCTTGTAGAAGCCGCCGCCGGCCTTCTGGCCCAGCGCACCCTTTTCGATCAGCCCGGCCAGCACTTTGGGCGTGGCGTAGGTGCTGTAGAACGGGTCGTCCTTCAGGTTGTCCTGCATCGTCTTGACGACGTGGGCCATGGTGTCCAGGCCCACCACGTCGGCGGTGCGGAAGGTGCCGGAGCTGGCGCGGCCCAGCTTCTTACCGGTGAGGTCGTCGACCACATCGACGGTCAAACCGAACTTCTCGGCTTCGATCATCGTGGCCATCATGCCGGCGATGCCGACGCGGTTGGCGACGAAGTTCGGCGTGTCCTTGGCGCGCACAACGCCCTTGCCCACGCTGGTGGTCACGAAGGCTTCGAGTTGGTCGAGGATTTCAGGGCGCGTGGTGGGCGTGTTGATCAACTCCACCAGGTACATGTAGCGCGGCGGGTTGAAGAAGTGAATGCCGCAGAAGCGCGGCTTGATCGACTCGGGCAGCACCTCGCTCAGCTTGGTGATGCTCAGACCCGAGGTGTTGGACGCCACGATGGCGTGCTCAGCCACGAACGGCGCGATCTTGGTGTACAGGTCGAGCTTCCAGTCCATGCGCTCGGCGATGGCCTCGATGATGAGGTCGCAGCCCTTCAGCAGCTCCAGGTGCTCTTCGTAGTTGGCCTGTTGGATCAGACCGGCTTCGGCCGCATCGCCCAGGGGCGAGGGCTTGAGCTTTTTCAGGCCTTCAACGGCCTTGGTGACGATGCCGTTCTTCGGGCCTTCCTTGGCCGGAAGATCGAACAACACCACCGGCACCTTCACGTTAACCAGGTGCGCGGCAATTTGCGCCCCCATCACACCGGCGCCGAGCACGGCCACTTTGCGAACTTGGAATCGACTCATCAAATGCTCCAGAAAAACAAAACGGGCTGGCGCTGCGGCACCAGCCCGTAACGGGGTTTACTCGACCCGCGTCCAAACCTGGGTGCGACCGAACATCGGTGCGCCCACGTAGCCGCGAACTTCCATCTTCTTGCCCCCTTCGATGGGGGTCATCTTGACCTTGTAGACCTTGCCTTCGGAAGAGTCCAGGATGGTGCCGCCGGCCCATGCGTCGCCGTCCTTCTTGACGCCACGGATGATCTCCATCCCGATCACCGGTTTGTCCTTGCGGTCGTCGGTGCACTTGTCGCACTTGGCCTCTTGGTTGGCGCCGGGGGCCAGCAAGCGTTCGATCTTGCCGGTCACCACGCCACCGCTTTCGGTGATGCGGACCTGGGCCCTCTCGGCCTTGGTCTTGTCGTCAATCGTCTTCCAAACACCGACAGGGGACATCTGCGCTTGCGCGCCCATCGCAACCAGACCGAGTACTGCAACTGCAATCAACGACTTCATGGCATCTCCTTTTTCGAGCCCCTGCACAGGGCCCAGGGTTTAGAACAAAGCTTCGTCCATCTCCATCAGCGGCGCCAAGCCCGAACGGGCCGTGCGGATCAAAGACGCCGTCTCCGGCAGCAGCTTCGCAAAGTAGAAGCGTGCGGTGCACAGTTTGGCAGCGTAGAACGGGTCGCCCGAATCCTTTTTAGCCAAAGCAATCTTGGCCATGCGGGCAAAGAAGTAGGCGAAGGTCAGGTGGCCCACGATGCGCAGGTAATCCACCGCTGCGGCGCCCACTTCGTCAGGGTTGCCAAAGGCCTTCATGCCCAGCTCTTGGGTCAACTTGTTGACCTTGTCGCCGATGTCGGCCAGCGGGTTGATGAACTCCTGCATGGCTTCGTTGGTGCCCTCTTCCTCGATGAAGGCGGCAATCTTCTTGCCGAACTTCTTGAGCGTGGCGCCGTTGTTCTGCAACACCTTGCGGCCCAGCAAGTCCAAGCTCTGGATCGTGTTGGTGCCCTCATAGATCATGTTGATGCGGGCATCGCGCACGAACTGCTCCA
>CAZAIR010000333.1:0-3131 GCA_964485225.1 uncultured Burkholderiaceae bacterium | reverse complement strand
CTCACCTCGATCAGCACCGCCTTCTCGCGGTTGATCAAGCGCACCGCCTCCGAGGCCGAGACGCCAATGTTCTTGCCGCTCAGGGCAGGCCACAGCAGGTAAGTACCGGAACTGACCGCCAACAGCAGCAGCAGCAGGGATTGGGGTTGCGACAGGTAATCGAGCACAGCAGCCAGCCAAGAGGAAAACGGCGGATTCTAGTTAGGCACGAAAGCTGTCTTTCCAAGTGGGGTCGAGGTGATTTCTAGAATCGCCCACCTTTTCAGATGCCCCTTCAGGGAACCGCCCCATGTACAAGCTTGTTCTGCTGCGCCACGGTGAATCGACGTGGAACCTGGAAAACCGCTTCACCGGCTGGACCGATGTGCCCCTGACCGCGACCGGCGTGGCCCAGGCGCAAGCCGCTGGGCGCCTGCTGAAAGAGCAAGGCTACGACTTTGACGTGGCCTACACCTCGGTGCTGTCGCGCGCGGTTTGGACGCTGTGGCACTGCCTGGATGGCCTGGAGCGCACCTGGTTGCCGGTCAAGCACCACTGGCGCCTGAACGAGCGCCACTACGGCGCGCTGCAAGGCCTGAACAAGAGCGACATGGCCAAGCAATACGGTGACGAGCAGGTGCTGGTGTGGCGCCGCAGTTACGACACGCCGCCACCGGCCCTCGAAGCGACCGATCCGCGCAGCGAGCGTGGTGACCGCCGCTACGACGGAGTGGACGTCCCACTGACCGAGTGCCTGAAAGACACCGTGGCCCGCGTGCTGCCGCACTGGGAGGGCGAGATCGCCCCTGCCATCAAGTCGGGTAAGCGGGTGCTGATTGCCGCGCACGGCAACTCTTTGCGCGCGCTCATCAAGCACCTGGACGGCATCGCTGACGACGCCATCGTGGGCGTGAACGTGCCCAACGGCGTGCCGCTGGTCTACGAGTTGGACGCCAACCTGAAGCCCATCAAGAGCTACTACCTGGGCGACGCCGACGCCATTGCTGCGGCCGCGGCGGCCGTGGCCAACCAGGGTAAAAAGTAATCAGTGGCTTAAACCGGCCTGGATGCGATCGCGCGCCAGGTCGGCCAGCACCCGGCGGTCCAAGGCTTGGGTGTCGATGGCGGCCAAGATGGTGAGGTCTGCCGCCAAGTTCCGCGCTGTCACGATGCGCCAGACCGACTGGAACAGGTTCATCTGTCCCACGTAAGCGGCCGCAGGCGCGAAGCGCTGGCCCGGCTGGTGGTAGCGAAGCGCCAGTGGCAGCAGGGGCGCATCCACACTGACGGCCGACTGCAGCAAATTGGCGTGGAAGGGCAGCAGGTTCGGCCCCTCCCCCGTGGTGCCTTCGGGGAACACCGCCACGGTATCGCCCGCCTTCAACGCCTGCGCGCAGTGGTGCACCACGCGCAAGGCATCACGCTTGCGTTCACGCTCGATGAACAGCGTGCCGGCGGCGGCCACCATCCAGCCGATCAAGGGCCACGCCCGCACATCGGCCTTCGAGACAAAGCGCGCCTGCGGCAGCGCCGCATGCACGCAGGCAATGTCCAGCCAGCTGACATGGTTGGCCACGATCAGCGCGGCGCGCGGTACCGTGCCCTGCTGGTGCACGGTCAATTGCAGGCCGAGGGCGCGCAGCAGGCCGGCGCTCCAGCGCTGGATGTGCCACTGGCGTCCCACGGCATCTCGCCGCGGGAACAGCAGCGCCAAGACGAGCAGGCCTTGCACCACGTGCAGCAGCACGCGGAGCAAACGCCAGGTGCCACGCAGGCCGTTCACCCGTGTACGCGGCGCCCGCCGACCCAAGTGCCCAGCACACGTCCCGGAAGGGCAAAGCCACTGCGGGCGTAGGCGAAGGGCGTGCTCTTGCCGGCGCTGTGCAAGCTGTCCGGCGTCACTTGCCAATGGGCATCGGGGTCGAACAGCATCACATCGGCGGCGGCGCCCACTTGCAAGCCGGCAGTGCGGCCCAGCACCTGGGCGGGGCGGTGGGTCACCGCGGCCAAAGCCTGCGGCAGCGCCAGCTGCGAGGCAACGCCCCAGTGCAGGGCCAGGCCTAGCAGCAGCTCCACGCTGCTGGCGCCGGGCGCGGCTTCGGCAAAGGGCAGCACCTTGTCGTCGGCGCCGATGGGCGTGTGGTCGCTGACCAAAGCGTCGATGGTGCCGTCGGCCAAGGCGGCACGCAGGGCGTCGCGGTCGCGGGCTTGGCGCAGCGGCGGCTCCAGGCGGGCGGCGCTGTCGAAGAAGCCGATGTCGACATCGGTCAGGTGCAAGGAATGCACCGAGACATCGGCCGTGACCGGCAAGCCCTCGGCCTTGGCGGCGCGCAGCAGGGCCACGCCGGCCGCACTGCTCAGGCGCTGCAGGTGCACGCGGGCGCCGGTGGCGCGCATCAGCTCGAACACGGTGTGCAGGGCGATGGTTTCAGCCATCGCCGGCACGCCCGATAGCCCCAGGCGCGTGGCCAAAGGCCCGCTGCCGGCCACGCCGCCGCCCAAGAATGAATCGGTGGGGCGCAGCCACACCGCGTGGCCGAAGCTGGCGGCGTACTGCAGCGCGCGCCACAGCACGCTGGTGTTGCGGATGGGGCGCTCAGCCTGCGTCAGCCCGACGCAGCCGGCCGCCACCAGGGCGCCCATTTCGGCCAGCACCTCGCCGCCGAGGGTGCGGGTCAGCGCGCCCAAGGGCAGCACGTGGCTCAGGGCGGCGCGCTCGCAGCGCCAGTGCAGCATGTCCACCAGGCCGGGTTCGTCCAGCACCGGGTCGGTGTCGGGCGGGCACACCAGGGTGGTGACGCCACCGGCTGCCGCTGCACGCAGCTCTTGCTCGATGTCGCCTTCCAGCGCGCTGCCGGGCGCGCGCAGGCGGGCGTGCAGGTCCACCAAGCCGGGGGCCAGCACGGCGCCTTGGGCGTCCACCGTCACGTCGGGGGTGAAGCCTTCGAGCGGGGCAATGCGGCCATCGGCAAATGCCAGCGCGCCGGGCGTATCGGTGCCTGCAGCGGGGTCAACCAAACGCGCGTTGTGAATCAGCGTCTTCATGCTCAAGCCTCGTTTCCGGCCAGGATGGCCATCACCGCCATGCGCACGGCAATGCCGAAGCTGACCTGCGGCAGGATCACGCTGTGCGCGCCATCGGCCACGCGCGA
>CAZAIR010000332.1:0-3136 GCA_964485225.1 uncultured Burkholderiaceae bacterium | reverse complement strand
CGCGGGGTCAGCGTGCCGGGGGTGTCGGCCACCAGCGGCGGCACGAAGGCGGGTGCCAAGGCGCGAACGCGGGCTGGATCCACCAGCGCGCAGGGCGCCGGCTGCGCCGCTGCAGAACCGGCGGCCACGCCGAGTGCGCCGAGCAGCCGCCAACGGGCGCGGCCCGGCATCACGGCGCCTTGGCCGGCTGGAAGGCCGGCGCCGGCTCGCCCACGGGCTGCAGGCTGCGGATGTAGTGGTACATCGCGGCCAGGTCCTCGTCGCTCGTCTGGCGCAGGTTCCACCAGGGCATGGGCGCCCGCGCGCGGCTGTTGCGCGCGACCAGGGTCCACTGCTGCAACGTCAGCTGCGACACGAGGTGCCGCAGGTTGGTGGCGTACACCGTGCCCTCGGGCTCGCGGCGACCCCTTGTGTCACCCGGCAGCCACTGGGCTTCGGGCAGCGTGCCCTGGCTGGCGCTGTAGCCGGCGGTGTGGCAGTTGTTGCATTGGCCGGTGACGATCATGTAGCGGCCGCGGGCAAGCAGCTCGGCAGCGCCTGGCTGTTGCGCAGCGGCCGGTGTGTGCAGGGTGGCCATCGCCAAGACGGGCGCAATCAGGGTGGCGGCAAGTCGCATCGAATGGGTCTCCTCAGGGTGCCTCCTGCAGACACGGAAGCCCTCGGCGAAGACCGCCATGCCGTCGCTTCTCTTGCCGCGAGACCAAACAGGCCTATCTCGCCGATCAGTCCGATCAGGCATTGGCAGGTGCGGTTCGATTGGAAGACTTCCGGCTAGACCGCACTCTCACAGGCAAGGGCTCGCAGTTCGGCGAGCCGCACCAGATCCGGCGAGTCCGGATCTTGTATGTCGTGCAATAGTCGATGCGCGCGGTCCAGCGCCTGCCCCGCCCAGCCACGGTCCCCGGCGGCCACAGCCACCTCGGCGGCCTGGATGAGCAGCGCGCCGGTTTTCAGGGGCGGCAGCGATGCAAGGCTGGTTTCCAGCGCGTCGCCCCAAACGATCGGCCCGGGTGGCGACTGGCCGCACAGGGCCACGCATGCGGCGAGCCGCAGGCGCTCAGCCACTGGCAGATCAGCCTCACCGGCCAACAGCGGCTCAGCAGTTTCCCGGCTCGCATCCAGTCTGCCGGATCGCGCCAGCGCCAGCGCCAGCAGACTGCGAGCATTTCGCCCGAGCGCCTGGCCCTGTTCGCCGAGGAGGGCTGCGATGGACAACGCCCGCCGCGCCGCAGTCGCAGCCCGGTTGGCTCCAGCCGGCCGTTGGCGCAACGCGGCTGCCGCGACGCGCAGGCACAGCAATCCGACGTTGAAGCTGCTATCACCCTCGTTCACCGTGAGGATCGAAATCGACCGCTCGAATGCCTCGACCGCAGCGAGCGGGTGACCCACGTCCAGCTCGGCCAGACCGAGCCATGTGAAGGCCACGGACAGATGTGGGTGGCTGTGGCCGCTCAGCGGCGGCATGGCATCCACCAGTCGGCGCAGTCGCGCCAGGCCTTCGCGCGCGTCGCCTTCATCGATCATGGCAGACGCGAGAAACAGGCCGTTCTCGATCACCGGCAGCGTCTCGCGCCCTTGCGCGTGTTGCAAGGCGCCTTCAAGGGCGCGCGCCGCGGGATCCATGTAGCGCAGTCCCATTGCTTTGCGCGTGTTGGCGAGATTGCCGGCGCTGTAGCTCTGCCACAGCGCCGATACCTGGTGTGGCCTGAGGTCGCAAACTGCCAGCGATGCCTCCGCCAGCGCCAGGGCTCGGGCGCTCTGGCCTTGGCTGATGAGCGCACTCGACAGGCGGTTGAGCGCTCGAACCTCACGCTCGGCGTTGCCCTCACGGCGGGCCGCTCGCAGCGCTTCCTCCAGTTCGGCGCTGGCTTGCAGGCTGTGTCCACGTGCGTCCAGCGCTTCCCCATGCACGAGCAGCGCCTCGGTCAGTACCGGACCCTGAGTTCCCGTCCGGCGCACGAGGGCCAGCGCCGAGCGCGCCATGGGCTCGGCGGCCTCGGAGTCGCCCAGACCCAGCAGGCTGAAGGACACGGCGACCTGCAACTCTGCACGCACGAGGGGCGGCAGCGAAGCTTCGCCCTCCAGGCGCTGGGCGGCAGCCTTCAGCAGATCGATCGCGCGGGTGTCCTGGCCGGCACCGGCTCCGCTGTCTGCATCCCGGAACAGGGCGAGCGAAACCCGTTTGACCTGCTCGGCGAGTTGCGCCGCTTCACGTGCCGCCTGCGCCGATGCCTGCGCCTTGCGCGACTGCCACAAGGTCGCGGTGGTGCCTGCAGCCAAGGCGAGCATGACGGCCACCTGGGCGCCTGCACCTGCGGGAACGGCCACCAATACGGCCAGTGCAAGGCCGCTTTCGAGCCTGCGGCGGCGCACGAAGCGCCGCAGCCGGTACCAGGCCGAGTCGCGCTGAGCCTGGACGGGTTCGTGATTCTGCGCGCGGCGCAGATCGGCGGCAAATGCCTCCATCGAGGGGTAGCGTTCGGCCATTTCGCGCTTCAGCGCCATCAGCAGTACGGCGTCGAGATCACCGCGGAGCTCACGGCGGACTTCTGCGCTTGCGGCTCGGCTGCTGGGCGCCGCGATGTCGGCGCCCAGTATGGCCTGTCCGAGGTCGGTAGCGCTTGTTCGCGGCACCGCGTAGGGACGGGCACCCGTGAGCAGTTCGTAGGCGACGACGGCCAGCGCGTACACGTCGCTGGCGGCCGTCAGCGTCTGCCCCAGCACTTGCTCCGGACTTGCATACGCCGGCGTCAGTGCCAGCATCCCGTCCTGCGTGAGAACTGATTCGGCTGGTGCGTCGCCTTGAACGAGGCGCGCGATGCCGAAGTCGAGCAGTCGGACCTGGCCTTGTGCCGTCACCAGAATATTGGCGGGCTTGATGTCGCGGTGAATCACAAGACGCTGGTGGGCATAGGCCAGCGCGTCGGCCACCTGCAGAATCAGGGCCACGCACTGCCGAACGTCCAAGCCCTGTTCGCGGCAGTGCTGGTCGATCTGCCGACCTTGCACGTATTCCATGGCCAACCAGGGGCGTCCCTGATCGTCGCTGCCCGCGTCGTACAGCCGCGCGATGTTCGAGTGCTCCAGCGTGGCCAGGATGTCGCGCTCCCTCGCCATGCGTTCGGCCAGGCCGGGA
>CAZAIR010000331.1:0-3155 GCA_964485225.1 uncultured Burkholderiaceae bacterium | reverse complement strand
CGCGCCCCGGCTCCGACAGCAGGATGGCCACCTGCAGCGGAAACACATGCTCGCCATACAGGTCCTGGTGCAGGCAGTTGTAGTCGCCAGCGCCGTATTGCAGCAGCAGCGGGGTGGGGCGCACCTGGCCTGCGGCATGGCAGCGGGCAATGAAGTCGGCATGCCGCGTGGGGTAGCGCACATCGATGCCCATGGCGGTGTTCCACTGGTTGGCGATGGGCGCCAGGTGCGGGTACAGTGCCTCGCGCAGCCCGGCCACCACACCGGGCAGCGGGTAGCTGAAGTACCGGTATTCGCCCTGGCCAAAGCCGTGGCGCTGCATCACCACGCGGCTGCGGAAGGTGCTCTCATCCGCGTGGCCATACAGGCGGGCCAGCGCGGCGCATTCGGTGGCGCTGAGCAGTTGCGGCAGTACCGCATTGCCTTGCTGATGTAGAGCCTCGGTGGTTGTTGGCCAGTCGATGGCAGCTGCACGCTGCGCCCAATCGTCGTTCTTCAGACCGGGCCGGAGGGACAGCGGGACAGCGCTCATGCCACCTTCTCCGCCTGCGGTTGTGCGGGCTCTGGCGCTGCTTCACGCGTCAGCAGCGCACGTTTGCGTTCCACGCCCCAACGGTAGCCCGACAACGCGCCATCGCTTTTCACCACCCGGTGGCAGGGTATGGCCACCGCCAGCACATTGGCCGCGCAGGCCTGCGCCACGGCGCGCACGGCGGTGGGGGCGCCTATGCGCTGGGCCACCTCGGCGTAGCTTGCAGTCTGCCCGGCGGGGATGGCCTGCAGGGCCTGCCACACGCGTTGCTGAAACGCCGTGCCGCGCACGTCCAGCGGCAGGTTCAGCCCCAGGCCAGGGGCCTCCACAAACGCTACCACCTGTGCCACCAGCGCTTCAAACGCGGTATCCCCGCCGATCAGGTGGGCCTGCGCAAAGCGGTCCTGCAGGTCGCGCACCAGGGCGTCGGCGTCGTCGCCCAGCAAGATGGCGCAGATGCCCCGGTCGCTCTGGGCGACCAGAATGGCGCCCAGCGAACACTGGCCGATGGCAAAGCGAATGTCTTGCGCCGCGCCCCCCGCGCGGTAGCGGCTGGGCGTCATGCCCAGGACCTGGGCCGATTGTTCGTAAAAGCGGCTGCTGGACTGGTACCCCGCGCTGTAGATCGCGTCCGTCACCGAGGCCGTGTGTGCGTTGTCGAGCGCACTGCGCAGGCGCTGCGCACGCCGGGCGGCGGCATACGCCTTGGGCGTGAGGCCCGTGGACTGCTTGAAGATGCGGTGCAGGTGCGACGGGCTCAGGCCCATCTGGGCGGCCAACGCATCCAGCGTGGGCGCTTCACCGGCGGCAGCGCCTTCGATGATGCGGCAGGCCTCTGTGACCAGCGCGGCGTGGTGCGACAACGCCGTGGGCTGCCGGGGCTTGCAGCGCTGGCAGGGGCGAAAGCCTGCGGCTTCTGCATCCGCGCAGCTGTCGTGAAACCGCACATTCTCCGGCCGGGGTGCACGCGCCGCGCAGCTGGGGCGGCAATACACGCCCGTGGTCTGCACCGAATACCAAAAGCTGCCGTCCGCCGCTGCGCTGCGCGCCGCCACCGCCGCCCAGCGCGGGTCGGCCTGGGTGGCGGCGGCCTGTGCGGCCTTGGTGGAGGGGGTGGCGCGGTGGGGCATGGAGACGGCGTAGGTAAATGGTCGGTCCGGGATGTTGGCGCTGCGCTGGGTGGCGTTCGGGTTCATGGTGGATGGCTCACAAGGGGGTTGCGATGCCATGCACTCTAGGGATGGGGTGCGCAGTGTGCACTCCGAAGCTTGCTTTTGAATTCTGCGCCACGGCACCGAGGTGGTTCTAGTGCTGAATTTGCTCTCAGTTCAATAGCTGTTGGCGCTTTCCAATCAAGCGCTGGAGGCCTAAAAGGCACAAATCTACCGGCTGTTGTGTGGGATTGATCGCGCCCCCATCTTTTAGACTGCACCCGGCTTGCCGCCAGCGCCCAGGCCAACCAGAACAAAACCCACCATTCGGGAGGAGACCCATTTATGCCGCACATCCGCCACACACGCATGGCGGGGTTCCGCAAGGCCCTGTTGCTCACCTTGTTTGTCGCCGCCGGGGGCGTGGGGACTACTGCAGGGGCCGCTGACCCACAGGCTGCACACCCTCTGGTGGGCCGCTGGAAGGTGACCAGCATCAACGGCGCGCCGCCGCCCAAGTTCCTGGCTGGCCAGGTGCTGGTGATTCAGGCCGATGCGCAGGTCATCAACCTCGACCTGGGCGCATCCGGTGGGACAGCCGCCTCGGAGGGCGCCGTGCAGAAAGCCCTGCGCGACGCTCTGATGCGCGGCACCTGGCGTGCCGACAAGGCGCGGCTGTATGTGTCGAACAGCCCGCGCCGCGACACCGGCAGCGCCTACGCCATCACGCAACAAGGCACGTTGCTGAGCCTGGACCCGGACCCGTATTTCTCGAATGCGGACGTACCCTCCAAGGCTACCTACGAGCGCTTGCCGTGACGTCCCCCGCGTCCCCACGCCGCGCGGCGCAGCGGCGTGAAAAGCTGCCGGGAGGCATTTGGGTTCTGGCCTTGTTTGCTATGCCCTTTGCTGCAGCGGGCATCGGAATCTTCTGGTTCATGGTGGCTTCGCCCTTGGTGGACTGGGCGCGCATGCAAACCTGGAACCAGGTGCCTGCGGTGGTCGAATCTGCCACGCTGCAAAGCCATCATCCCAGCAAGGGTGGTACCACGCACAGCGTGTCGGTGCGCTACCGGTATGTGGTGGAGGGCGTGACCTACACCGGGCAGCGCGCCGCCATTCACGAGCGGGCCGACAACATTGGCAGCTTTCAAGAAGAACTGGGCCGCCGTTTGCAGGGCTTGCAGCGCACTGGCAAAGCCGTGCCGGTGTGGGTCAATCCCCGCAACCCTGCCGAGTCGATTGTGGATCGCCGCCTGCGGCCGGGCCTCATCACCCTGGCACTAGTGTTGTCCTCGGTGTCGGCATGGTTTGGGCTGGCGGTGCTGGCAAAGATAGCCCGCGCCGTCTGGAACGGTGGCATGCCGGTTGTACCCGGCCCGCCGGGCTCTCGTCCTCCGCGCTGAAAGGTCGGCGCGCGGTACGCGCCCAAGTGCGTGATTTGCTATATTAAAGATAGCTGCTTGCGCTTG
>CAZAIR010000330.1:0-3156 GCA_964485225.1 uncultured Burkholderiaceae bacterium | reverse complement strand
GGTGTTCTTCAACACCATGCGCCGCGCCTTCAGCCACGTGGGCATCTATGTGGGCAACGGCAAGTTCATCCACTCCCCCAAGCCCGGCGCAGAAGTGCGTGTCGAAGACATGGGCGTAAGCTACTGGGCCAAGCGCTTCGACGGGGCACGCCGCGTCAGCCCCGAAGACACCCAGCAGCAGGCCACCGCCCGCTGAACCTGACGGCGCACGCCGTTTCCCCCCAGCCAGACGCCCCTAGGGTCAACCCGCAGCCCGTTTGGAGCGGGCGCTCAAAACGCAGTGCAAGTGACAGACTGCGCGCCGCTTCGCCCCCACAATGCCAGCTGTAACCCAGCGCACCTGACCATGGCGCGCCTTTCCCGCACACCTAGCCTTTGGAGCCCGCATGAGCCAACAGTTTCAAGATGCCGACCCGCAACTGATGCAAACCACCTTCGAGGCTCAGCGGGCCACTGCGCTGGCCTGGCGCCAATCCACCGCAGCCGAGCGCATTGAACGCCTGGAGCGGCTGCGCACCAGCCTGCTGGCGCACAAAGAGGCCCTCTATGAGGCCTTTGCCGCCGACTTCCACAAACCCCGCTTTGAAGTAGACGGCACCGAAATCGTGCCCAGCCTGGACGAAATCCGCCACAACATCAAATGCCTCAAGGGCTGGATGCGCCCTACGCGCATCCGCGCCACCGAACTCACCATGGGCAACAGCGCCCACGTGCAGTACCAGCCTCGCGGTCGCTGCCTGATCATCGCGCCCTGGAACTACCCCCTGTACCTGATGCTCAGCCCGCTGGTGTCGGCCTTGGCGGCAGGCAACACCGCCATCCTCAAGCCCTCGGAAATGGCGCCTCGCGTGGCCCAGGTGCTGGCCAGCATCGTGGCCAAGGCCTTCCCGGCGCAAGAGGTGGCTTTGTTTGAAGGGGCGCTCGCCACCTCGCAAGCCCTGCTGGCCATGCCGTTTGACCACATCTTCTTCACCGGCTCCCCCGCCGTGGGCAAGGTGGTCATGGCAGCTGCGGCCAAGCACCTGACCAGCGTGACCCTGGAGCTGGGCGGCAAGTCCCCCACCATCGTCGACGAGACCGCCGACCTGCAAAAGGCGGCTGAAATCATTATGTGGGGCAAGTTTGTCAACGCCGGCCAGACCTGTGTGGCGCCCGACTACCTGTATGTGCACGCCTCGGTGCGCGATGCTTTCGTGGCCGCTTGCCAGGCTGTCATCAAGGCCCGCTATGGCGACAGCGCCCAAAGCCAGCGCAGCAATGCGGACTTCACCCACATCATCAACCAGCGCCACACCCAGCGCATCGAAGGCCTGCTCAAAGATGCCACGTCGCGCGGCGCGCGGGTGCTGAGCGGCGGCGAGGTGGACACCGCCGGCAACTACATCGCCCCCACACTGGTCGATAACGTGCCCATGGACTCCACCCTGATGCAGGAAGAAATCTTCGGCCCGGTACTGCCCATCATTCCCTACACCGACTTGCAGCAGGTCATCACCTCCATCAACGCCGACCAGAAGCCGCTGGCCCTGTATATCTGGAGCAGCAACCAAAGCAACATTGACACGGTTCTCACCAACACCAGCTCCGGCGGCGCCTGCGTGAACCACTGCGTGCTGCACGTGGCCCACGGCAACCTGCCGTTCGGCGGCGTCAACAACTCCGGCATCGGCAGCTCGCACGGCATTTACGGCTTCAAGGCCTTCTCGCACGAGCGTGCGGTGCTCAAGGGCGGCTGGCTGCCCAGCATCCGCATGTTCTTCCCGCCTTACACAGCAGGCCGCACCAAGCTGCTGAACTTCCTGGTGAAGTGGGTCAGCCGCTAAAGCGTTGAGGCTGCGCCGGGGTGGTATCGTGCAGCGATGAAAACACAGATAGACCACCTCGTCGTTGCAGCCCACACCCTGGAGCAGGGTGTGCAGTGGTGCGAAGCCACCCTCGGCATCACCCCGGAAGCCGGCGGCGAACACAGCCAATTCGGCACCCACAACAAGCTCTTCAAGATCGCCACGCCGGCCCACCCGCTGGCGTATTTCGAAATCATTGCCATCAACCCCGGCGCCAAAGGCCCGGCCAACCCCCATGCCAAACGCTGGTTTGACCTGGACAACCCCGAGCTGCGTGCCGCAGTGGCCCAAGAACCGCGCTTGGTGCACTTTGTGGCCGGCACCGATGAGCTGCAAGCCGCACGCATTGCCCTCAAGAACATCGGCATCGACCGCGGCCCGGCCATGCCAGCCAGCAGACATTCGCGCAAAGGCGTGCTGCAATGGCAAATCACCGTGCGTGAAGACGGATACCGCCTGTTTGAAGGCTGCCTGCCCACGCTCATCCAATGGGGCAAACCGGACGACGCCGAGCCCCTGCGCCTGCACCCGCGCAACAGCCTGCCGCGCAGCCGCGTGAGTCTGGACAGCATCGCAGTAAGCCACCCGAGTGCGGCCAAGCTGCAAGCCGCTTACGCGGCCATCGGTCTGGAAGGCGTTGCCATCACCGAAGGCCCGGCCAACCTGAGCGCCACCCTCAAGACGCCCAAAGGCCTGGTCACGCTGCAGAGCATGGGCCTTTAACCTGCGGGTGCTGACGAAGATTTGCTCTTCTTTTGATAGCTGCTCGCGCAAATTCCACTTGCGCTGGCAGCCATTTTGACCATGAACCGCAAGCGCACATCGCCTCTGCCTGCCGTCCCAAGCCCCCCTGAGCCCGACTCGGATGGCGCCGTCATCGGCCAGTTCCGCCCCCGCATCACGCTGATGACGCTGGGCCGGGGCGATGGCCTGCTGGGCCTCAAGCCCCAAGGCAAGTTGGGCCCGCGTGGCGACAGCGTAACGCTCGCGCAGTTCGACTGGACCTACCGCACCCCGGCCGGCGACCGCTGGGAGACACCCGCCCCCAGCTCCATCCTCAACAGCCGCCCGGCGGAGTTTGAAGAGTTGTTCGACACCGGCGGCCCGGTGCTGCGCCTGCAGCGCAACCTGGTGGCCGAGGCAGACGCCATGGACGCCGTGTGGGACATGGGCTTTGTGCCCTTGGCGGACACCACCTTCCAGTGGCGCAGCCAGAAGCAGCGCCCGCATCTGGGCAGCGTGTGGACGCTACCGCAGGAAGACCACTTTGGCGACTTCTGGGCTGACCAAGTACCCCAGCTCCAGGCCCGAG
>CAZAIR010000329.1:0-3164 GCA_964485225.1 uncultured Burkholderiaceae bacterium | reverse complement strand
CTGCTCCAGATCACCCAGCCAGGTTGGGTGCGCGAGGTGGCGGTGGTGGGCCTGAGCCTGTTCCGCGGGCCGGCACCCGCGGCCGCCCTGCTCTACCGCGACACGCCCGAAAGCGTGGCCGCCAGCGCGGCCGCTGCTGAAGCGCGGCGCCTGAGCCCGGAGCCGGCCGCCAGCCTGACCCAAGGGCGCCCCACCAAGCGCAACCGGCGCGAGATGGACGGCCTGCGCGACCCCGGCCCACGCTGGGACCGCTGGAGCGCCAGCCTGGACGACAGCTGAGTCCCGCTGGCGATGGCGCCCGCTGAGCAACCGACAATGCGTCCATGGCCCAGACCCCCGCGATCCACCACCTCACCAATGCCGACTTGCATTGCCACTCGACCGTGAGCGATGGCGGCTTGACGCCGGCCGACGTGGCACAGCGCGCCAAGGCCGGAGGGGTCGAGCTGTGGGCCCTGACGGACCACGATGAAGTGGGCGGCATCGCCGCAGCGCGCGAAGCGGCCCTGGCCGCTGGCATGGCCTACCTGACCGGGGTCGAGATCAGCGTCACCTTCGCTGGCCAAGTGGTGCACATCGTGGGCCTTGGGTTTGACGAGACCCACCCTGCCTTGCTGGCCGGCCTGCGCGCCACGCGGGGCGGGCGTGAGCCCCGTGCCCGCGAGATGGCCGAGGGCTTGGCCAAGGTCGGCATCGAAGGTGCGTTCGAGGGTGCCCTGAAGTTCGTGGGCAACCCTGAACTGATCTCACGCACGCACTTTGCGCGCTGGTTGGTGGAGGCTGGGCATTGCCGTGACGTGCCCGAGGTGTTCCGCCGTTACCTGACCGAAGGCAAACCCGGCTACGTGCCGCACCGCTGGGCGAAGCTGGGCGACGCGCTGGGTTGGATCCACGGGGCCGGTGGCTTGGCCGTGATCGCGCACCCGGCGCGCTACAAGTTCACCCCCAATGAAGAGCTGGCCCTGTTCACCGACTTCGTGGCCCACGGCGGCCGCGGTGTGGAGGTGGTGACGGGCAGCCACTCGGCCGCCGAAGCCGTGCGCTACGCCGAGATGGCGCAAGAGTTCGGTTTGCTGGCCTCGCGCGGCAGCGACTTCCATGCACCGCTGGAGAGCCGCACCGAGCTGGGCACCCTGCCGCCGCTGCACGGCAAGCTCACGCCGGTGTGGATGGCCCTGACCGACCGCATCGCCTACCCCCACTGACGCCGCATTGATACCGCACCGCCATGGCGCTGTTCTTCGAAGTTCACCCCGACAACCCGCAACCGCGCTTGCTCAAGCAAGCTGCCATGCGCATCGAGGCCGGCGGCTTGGCCGCCATCCCCACCGACAGCAGCTACGCGCTGGTGTGCCGACTGGACGACAAGAACGCCGCCGAGGCCCTGCGGCGCGTGCGCGGCGTGGACGACAAACACCATCTGACCTTGCTGTGCCGCGACCTGTCGGAGCTGGCCAGCTATGCGCGGGTCGACAACCGCCAGTACCGGCTGCTCAAGAGCGTGACGCCCGGCCCCTACACCTTCATCCTGCCGGCCACCAAAGAAGTGCCCCGGCGGGTGTCGCACCCCAGCCGGCGCACCATCGGCCTGCGGGTGCCCGAGTGGAAAGTGACCCAGGAGCTGCTGAGCGTGCTGGGGCAGCCGCTGCTGGGCACCACGCTGATCCCGCCCGGCGAAACCGAGGCTTTGAACGAGGCCGATGAGATCCGCGAGCGCTTTGGGCACGCCTTGGAGGCCATCGTTTGTGCAGGCGCTTGCCCGCGCGAGCCCACCACCGTGATCGACCTGAGCCAGGGCGATCCGGTGCTGGTGCGAGAAGGCCGCGGCGCGCTAGGGCCCCTCGGCCTGTAGCAGCTGCAGCATCCGGGCGGGGTCCAGGCCCAGCACCGGGCGCCCACCCACCAGCACGGTGGGCGTGGCTTGCGCACCGGCGCGCACATAGCGCTGCGCACAGGCGCGGTCGGTTTCGATGAAGCACTCACCGAACGGAATGCCCTCGGCCGTCAGCCATTCCCGCGCCCGCACGCAATAGGGGCAGGTGGTGGAGCTGAGCATCAGCAGATCGCCCGGCTTCACCAGCGCGCGCAGCTGCTGCGCTTGGTCCGGCGTGCCGGGTGGCTGCGCACGCCGCAGCAGGCCGCCGGCGCCAAAGGCCACGGCCATCACCACGATGGCCACCAGCAGCTCGGTCCGGGTCAAGCGCATGCCGACGTCAGGCTTGGGCGGCCGTCACCAACACCTCAACGCGCCAGTTGGGACGGGCCAGCTTGGCCTGCACGGTGGCACGCGGAGGCGCAAAGCCGGGGGCCACCCAGGTGTCCCACACGGCGTTCATGCCGTCGTAGTCGGCCAGATCGGCCAGGAAGATCTCGACGCGCAGCAGGTGCTCTTTGCTGGAGCCGCACTGCGCCAGCAGGCGGTCGACCATGCCGAGCACCTCGGCGGTTTGGGCGCCGATGTCAGCGCCGGCGCTTTGGTCTGCCACTTGGCCGGCCAGGTAGATCACGCCGTTGTGGATGGCGGCCTCGCTGTAGCGCTTGGCCATGCCGATGCGTTGGATGTCACTCATGTTTCTTCGCTCCGAGTTTGGATTCCGTACCGGCCAGCAGCCGGGCAATATTGGCTTGGTGGCGCCAGATCAGCAGGGCGCCCATCACGGCAGTGCCCCACACCACGGGGCCCAAGCCCCAGATCAGCGCTTGGTAAAACGGCGCAAAGGCGGCGGCCACCATCGAGGCCAGCGACACCATGCGTGAGAAGGCCACGATCAGCGCAAAGCTGGCCAGCGTGGCCACACCCAGCAGCGGGTTCAGCGCGAACAGCACGCCCGCCGCCGTGGCCACCCCCTTGCCGCCTTGGAAGCGAAAGAACACCGGCCACAAGTGACCAATGAACGCCGCCAAGCCCACGGCCATCGCCGCGCCCTGCCCCAGGCCCAGCGGCTGGCCCCAGATGAAGACGGCGAGCACCGGCAGGTAGCCCTTCAGGGCGTCAAACACCAAGGTGATGATGGCGGCGGCCTTGCTGCCGCTGCGCAGCACGTTGGTGGCGCCAGGGTTGCCGGAGCCGTAAGAGCGCGGGTCGGCCAAGCCCATCAAGCGGCTTGTGATGACCGCGAACGACAAGGAGCCCACCAGGTAGGCACCCAGCACCGCGGCGATGA
>CAZAIR010000328.1:0-3207 GCA_964485225.1 uncultured Burkholderiaceae bacterium | reverse complement strand
GCGACACGCACCTGCTGCTGCCCCCGTTGGACACCCCGCTGCAGTTGGGCGATGTGCTGCTGATGGCGGGCCATGCGCAGGCGCGCTCGCGCCTGCGCGGCTTGGCGGTGATGCGAGGCTTGGCGCCCGCCACCGCATGAGGGCCCTCGGGCATCAGCGCCCTCGGGTCGCTGGCCCTTGCGCCGCGCGACATGGCGACGCACAGTTGCCCCATCGGCGACCAGCATGGGGAGGTGCATGGTGAAGCCATCGTCATGGCGGTGTGCAGCACTGGGCTTGGCCTGGGTTCTGGCGGCTGGCAGCCTGCCAGCCAAGCCCGTGGCTGCGCCGGTCGAGCCTTTGCGGGTCTTGGTCTCCAGCGCCTGGGCCATGCCCTTGCTGGACCACCGCGACGAGCGGGTGCGCGGCGGCATCGTGCCGGATCTGGCCCAAGCCGTGGCCCAGCGCGTGGGCTTGCCTGTGGCCTTTGTGGTGCTGCCCCGGGCCCGCATGGATGCCGCTGCCGTGGCCGGCGACGCCGACCTGCGCTGTTACGTGCGCCCCACCTGGAGCAGCACGCCCGAGGCCTACGTCTGGAGCGAAGAGCTGTTTTCGGTCGACAACGTCATCGTGGGCCACACCGGGGTGCCCGAGCCCCGCAGCCTGGCGGCTATTCCGGCGCGCACCACCGTGGGCACGGCACGCGCCTTCCGCTACCCGCCGCTGGAGGCCGGCTTCGAGGCCGGCACCTGGGTGCGCGAGGACGCCACCGACCAAGAAAAGCTGTTGCTCAAGCTGGCGCTGCGCCGCCACCCCTATGCGGTGACCGATGTGCTGACCCTTGCCTGGTTCTTGCGCCAGTCACCCAACGCCGCCTTGGCGCCGTGGCGGCTGGTGATCTCGCAAGAGCCCGTGCACTGCGCGGTGCCCAAGGCCGGCCGGGTGCAGGCCAGCCGGCTGCTGGCGGCGGTGGAGGCGGTGCGCCGCTCGGGTGAGCTGAACACCATCCTCAACCGCTACCGCTAAGGGCTTCGGCGCGGCCGGTTCAGCGCCCCAGGTTGGGGTAGGCCTTCACGCGGGGCGTACGCTGCGTCGGTGGGGTGGCCGGCATCTGCTTCAGCAAGGCATCCACAGCGGCTTGCAGCTGGGCGTCGGCGCCGGCCGCGGTGGCGCGCGGTGGGTTGTCGACCTCGATGTCCGGCGTCACGCCCACGCCTTCCACCAAGAGCCGGCCGTTGGCATCGATCTGGGCCCATTCGGCCACACGCAAGATGCCGTTGTCCATCAGCCGGTTGCTGTCGGTGAGCCACACCCCCGCGCCACTGGTGGTCTTGCCGATCACCGGGCCCAGCTTCAGGCGCTTGAAGCCTTCGGCGAAGGTCTCGCCGTCGCTGTACGTGTTCTCGTTGATCAGCACGGCCAAGGGGCCGTTGAAGCTGTCCTGCATGTTGGGGTAGTTGTCGCTGCCGGCCGGGTGGCGCGGCTGCCACCAAGCCCAGGCACGGCGCAGCAGCTTCTCCAAGATCCAGCTGTCGATGTTGCCGCCGTTGTTGAAGCGCACGTCGATGACCAGCGCTTCCTTGTCCAGCTGGGCGTAGAAGTGCTTGGCGAAGTCGGCCACGTCTTCGCCGCCCATGGCGCGCAGGTGCAGGTAGCCGATGCGGCCGTTGCTGGCCTTGGCCACCGCCTGCGCGCGAGCTTGGCGCCAGTCGTTGTAGCGCAGCGCGTTCTCGCGTGCGGGGTCCACCGGGGTGACGATCAGGCTGCGCCGTTCGCTGCCCCGAAGCAGCTCCAAGCGCACCTGCTTGCCGGCTTCGCCTTGCAGCAGGCTGGCGCCCTCGGGCCATTGCACGGCGCGGCCGTTGATGGCGGTGATGACGTCGCCCTCCCGCACGTCCAGCCCCGGGGCCAGCAGCGGGCCGCGGTCGGTGATGAGCTCGGGGTCGCCGCGGTACAGGCGCTCGATGCGCGCGCCCTGCTCGTGCGCCACCAGCTTGGCGCCCAGGCCACCCACGCTGGGTGGCGCTTCGGCCAGGGCCGGTACATCGCCCACAGCCACTTGGCTGTGCATCAGATTCAGGTCGCTGGCCATCTGGGCCATCAGCTCGGCCAGTTCGGCGCGGTCGCCCACGCGGGGCAGCAAGGCGGCATGGCGCTCGCGGCTGGCTTTCCAGTCGACGCCGTGCATCTTGGCGTCGTAGAAGTGGTCGCGCGACAGGCGCCAGGCGTCGTCAAACAGCTGCTGCCACTCTTGACGCGGCGTCAGGCTGACCTGCCAGTCGCTCCAGCGCACCAGGGCTTTGCTGAGGTCGGCCGGGGGCTTGGGCGTGGCGTCCAGGATGGCGATGTCGGGCGCTGCGCCGGGTGCGGCATCGCGCTGCACCAGCAGGTGCTTGCCGCTGGGCGTGAGGGCAAAGCGGCGCACGCGCTCGCTGTGGGTGTCGGGCACGGCGCCGGGCTCCAGGGCCAGGGTGCGCAGTGCGCCGGGCGCTTGGCCCTCGGCCTCGCGCCACCACAGGCGCTTGCCGTCGGCCACCAGATCGCTGATGCGGCCCGGCGGGATGGGCATCTCGAACAGACGCTCGGGCAGGCCCTGCAGCACGATTTTGGGCAGGCCAGGCTTGGCTGGGGCTTTGGCTTCCGCCTTCACTTCAACCTTGGCCGCCGCGGTGGGTAGCTCGTCCTTGGCCGTGGTGGCGGGTCGCAAGCCAGGCTGCAGCGCCAGCGCGAACACCTTGTCGCCGGGCTCGAAGGCGGGGCCCATGTTGCGATCGGCCCAAACGCTGCTGCCGGGCTGGGTGGCGAAATGGCGGCGGCTGGCGAAGTACAGCCACTGGCCATCGGGGCTGAAGGCTGCGTCACCGCTATCAAAGCGATCGCTGGTCAGTGCCACGGGCTGCCCCTCCAGCGGGTGCAACCACAGCCGACGCCGAAAAACCGCCGAGCTGCTTTCGGTGTAGGCCAAAGCTTGGCCCTCAGGGTGCCAGACCAAGCCGCTGATGCCGCCGCGGGTGGCGCGGTCCAATTCGCGGGTCTTGGGGCCGCCTTCGGCTTTCAGGTCGGTCAGGTAGAGGCCGCCAGCCAGGTCGGTGTGGGCCACGAAGCGGCCGTCGGGCGATGGCGCCAAGCCGGTGCGCACCACCTGGCCGCCTTGCGTCAGCTGCTTGCGCGCCGGGCCGCCCAGGGCGTCGAGCTGCCACAGCTCCACCTCGCCGCTGAAGTCGCACA
>CAZAIR010000327.1:0-3250 GCA_964485225.1 uncultured Burkholderiaceae bacterium | reverse complement strand
CCCTGGATCTTCGCCTCGTCGGCCTTCAGGCCGATGACGAATTCCTTGTAGTGCTTCAGGCGCTCGGGCACGGGCGCGTAGCCCTCCTCGAGACGCTCGAACTCCATGAAGCCGGTGACTTTTCCCATGATGTCGATTCCTTACTTCGCCGGGACGGTCTTGCTCTTCTTGTCGGACGACTTCGCCTTGGCGATGGTGTCGCCGGCTTCCTTGGCGGCATGGAGCTCGCCGAGCGCGCGCTTGTACTCGTTGGGGAACACCTTGACGAACTTCGCGCGCGATTCCGCCCAGTGGTCGAGGATGTGGCGGGCGCGCAGGCTGCCCGTCCACTTGTGGTGGTCCTCGATCAGCTTGCGCAACTGCACCTCGTCGGTCTCGCCCTTGTGCCAGATCGAGCGGGCGACGCCGGCCTCCTGCTCGGACTTGGTCAGCACCTTCTCCAGCGCGACCATCGCCGTGTTGCAGCGCTTGGCGAACAGGCCGTCCTCGTCGTAGACGTAGGCGATGCCGCCGCTCATGCCGGCGGCGAAGTTGCGGCCGGTCTTGCCCAGCACCAGCACGGTGCCGCCGGTCATGTATTCGCAACCGTGGTCGCCCGTGCCTTCCACCACCGCGGTGGCACCCGACAGGCGCACGGCAAAGCGCTCGCCAGCCACGCCGCTGAAGAAGGCCTCACCCGTGGTGGCACCGTACATCACGGTGTTGCCCACGATGGTGTTGCGCACCGAATCACCCCGGAAGTCGATGCTGGGGCGCACCACCACGCGGCCGCCCGACAGGCCCTTGCCCGTGTAGTCGTTGGCATCGCCAATCAGGTACAGCGTGATGCCGCGTGTGAGGAACGCGCCGAACGACTGGCCGCCCGTGCCTTCGAGCTGGATGCGGATGGTGTCGTCGGGCAGGCCTTCCGGGTGCACCTTGGTCAGCGCGCCGGACAGCATGGCGCCCACCGAACGGTTGACGTTGCGCGCCACCTCGATGAACTGCACTTTTTCGCCCTTCTCTATGGCGGCACGCGACTTGGCAATCAGCACGTTGTCCAGGCTCTTGTCGAGGCCGTGGTCCTGCGTGTCGGTATGGTGGCGCGGCACGTCCGCTGGCACCTGGGGCTGGGCGAACAGGCGACTGAAGTCCAGACCCTGGGCTTTCCAGTGGGCAATGCCCTTTTTGATGTCGAGCAAGTCCGCACGGCCAATCATGTCGTCAAACTTGCGGATGCCCAGCTGGGCCATGATCTGGCGCACTTCTTCGGCAATGAAGAAGAAGAAGTTCACCACGTGCTCGGGTTTGCCTGAGAACTTTTTGCGCAGCGTCGGGTCCTGCGTGGCGACACCCACCGGGCAGGTGTTCAGATGGCACTTGCGCATCATGATGCAGCCCTCGACCACCAGCGGGGCTGTAGCAAAGCCGAACTCATCCGCGCCCAGCAGTGCGCCGATGGCCACGTCGCGGCCGGTTTTCATCTGGCCGTCGGCCTGCACACGGATACGGCCGCGCAAACGGTTGAGCACCAGGGTCTGCTGGGTTTCGGCCAGGCCGATTTCCCAGGGGCTGCCGGCATGCTTGATGGACGACCAGGGCGAAGCGCCCGTGCCGCCGTCATGCCCGGCGATCACCACGTGATCGCTCTTGCACTTGGCCACACCTGCAGCGATGGTACCGACGCCGATCTCGGACACCAGCTTGACACTGATGCTGGCGTGCGGCGCCACGTTCTTCAGATCGTGGATCAGCTGAGCCAGATCCTCGATGGAGTAGATGTCGTGGTGCGGCGGCGGGGAAATCAGGCCCACACCCGGCACCGAGTGACGCAGCTTGCCGATGTAGTCGGACACCTTGCCACCCGGCAGCTGGCCGCCCTCGCCCGGCTTGGCGCCCTGGGCCATCTTGATCTGGATCTGGTCGGAGCTGGCCAGGTACTCGGCCGTGACACCGAAACGACCCGAGGCCACCTGCTTGATCTTGGAACGCAGCGAGTCGCCATCTTCCAGCGGCAGATCCACCTCAACCTGCTCGGCACCGATCACGCTCTTCAGCGTCTCACCCTTCTTGATCGGGATGCCTTTGAGTTCGTTGCGGTAACGCGCCGGGTCTTCACCACCTTCACCGGTGTTGCTCTTGCCGCCGATGCGGTTCATGGCCACGGCCAGCGTGGCGTGTGCCTCGGTGGATATGGATCCCAGGGACATGGCACCGGTGGCAAAACGCTTGACGATTTCCTTGGCGGACTCGACCTCTTCGACAGGAATGGCCTTGGCGGGATCGATCTTGAACTCGAACAGACCACGCAACGTCATGTGGCGCTTGCTCTGGTCGTTGATGATCTGCGCGTATTCCTTGTAGGTGTTGAAGCTGTTGGCGCGCGTGCTGTGCTGCAGCTTGGCAATCGCATCCGGCGTCCACATATGCTCTTCACCGCGGGTGCGCCAGGCGTATTCACCGCCGGCTTCCAGCATCGTGGCCAGCACCGGGTCCTTGCCATAGGCGGCCTTGTGCATGCGTATGGCTTCTTCGGCCATCTCGAACACGCCGATGCCCTGCACACGGCTGGGGGTGCCGGTGAAGTACTTGGCGATGGTCTCGCTGTTGATGCCGATGGCTTCGAACAGCTGGGCGCCGCAGTAGGACATGTAGGTCGACACGCCCATCTTGGACATGATCTTCGACAGGCCCTTGCCGATGGCCTTGACGTAGTTGTAGATCGCCTTCTCGGGCGTCAGCTCGCGCCCCAGTTCGTGGTGCAGCGCGGTCAGCGTTTCCATCGCGAGGTAGGGGTGCACGGCCTCGGCGCCATAGCCGGCGAGCACCGCGAAGTGATGCACTTCGCGCGCCGAGCCGGTCTCGACCACCAGCCCGGCGGTGGTGCGCAGCCCCGTGCGCACCAGGTGCTGGTGCACGGCCGACAGCGCCAGCAGCGCCGGGATGGCGACGTGGGCATGGTCGAGGCGGCGATCGCTGATGATCAGGATGTTGTGCCCACCGCGCAGCGCATCAACCGCCTCGGCGCACAACGACGCCAGCTTGGCCTCGACGCCTTCATGGCCCCAGGCCAGCGGGTAGGTGATGTCGAGCTGGTAGCTCTTGAACTTGCCGTGGGTGTGCTTCTCGATGTGGCGCAGGCGCGCCATCGCCTCGAAGTCGAGGATGGGCTGCGGCACCTCCAGGCGCATCGGCGGGTTGACCGCGTTGATGTCGAGCAGGTTGGGCTTGGGGCCGATGAAGGACACCAGCGACATCACGATGGCTTCGC
>CAZAIR010000326.1:0-3253 GCA_964485225.1 uncultured Burkholderiaceae bacterium | reverse complement strand
GCGCCGTGTTTGGCTGGATCGTGCTGTTTCTGCTGAGAAAACTGCAGAGCTAGATCACGCCCTGCGCGAGCATCGCGTCGGCCACCTTGACGAAGCCGGCGATGTTGGCGCCGTCCACATAACTCACCGAGCCGTCGGCGCGGCGGCCGTGCTGCAGGCAGGCCTCGTGGATGCCCACCATGATGGTGTGCAGGCGGTCGTCGACCTCGGCGCGTGGCCACGACAGGCGCATCGCGTTCTGGCTCATCTCCAGACCCGAGGTGGCCACGCCACCGGCGTTGCTGGCCTTGCCGGGCGCGTACAGCACGCCCGCCGCTTCAAAGCGCTGCGCGGCTTGCATGGTGGTCGGCATGTTGGCCCCCTCGGCCACGCAGACCACCCCGTTCTTGATGAGCTTCTCGGCGTCGGCCTCGTCCAGCTCGTTCTGCGTGGCGCAGGGCAGCGCCACGTCCACCGGCACACCCCAGGGGCGCACGCCCGCCTCGAACCTGCTCTTGGTGCGTTCGGCGTAGTCGCTCACGCGCCCATACAGGTGGTTCTTCACCTCCATCAGCTCGGCGAGTTTCTCCGGGGTGAAGCCGTCTTCGTCGATCACGGTGCCGCTGGAGTCGGACACGGTGACCACCTTGGCCCCCAGCGCCATGGCTTTCTCCACCGCGTACTGGGCCACATTGCCCGAGCCCGAGACGCTCACGCGCAGGCCGTCGAAACTGCGGCCCTGTTGCTTGAGCATTTCCTGCGCGAAGTACACCGTGCCGTAGCCGGTGGCTTCGGGGCGCACCAGCGAGCCACCGAAGGACAGGCCCTTGCCGGTGAAGACGCAGTCGGCGCGGTTGCTGAGTTTCTTCATCATGCCGGCCATGTAGCCGACCTCCCGGGCCCCGACGCCGATGTCGCCCGCCGGCACGTCGGTGTCGGCTCCAACATGGCGGAACAACTCGCTCATCAAGGCCTGGCAAAAGCGCATCACCTCACCCGGGCTCTTGCCCTTGGGGTCGAAGTCGGAACCGCCCTTGCCACCGCCCATGGGCAGGGTGGTCAGCGCATTCTTGAAGGTCTGCTCGAAGGCCAGGAACTTCAGGATCGACAGGTTGACGGAGGGGTGAAAACGCATGCCGCCCTTGTACGGGCCGATGGCCGAACTGTGCTGGATGCGGTAACCCCGGTTGACCTGCACGTCGCCGTGGTCGTTGACCCAGGAGACGCGGAACATCAGCGCCCGCTCCGGCTCCACCAGGCGGTCGAGCAGGCCTTGTTCGGCGTACTTCGGGTGCGCCTGGATGAAGGGCCAGAGGCTTTCCATCACCTCAGAAACGGCTTGGTGGAACTCGGTTTGACCGGGGTTGCGGGTGGCGACGTGTTCGAGGAAGTGGTGCGCTGAGGCGTATTTCATGGTGTCATGCTTTAAAACGGTGCATGGCATTATGCGCAAACCGCATTGGATGGGAAAAAATGCCTTATGTTGGTGCATTCTTCGGTGGGACGAGCGGCAAGTCGGCCGCGGCGCGCCACTGCAGGGAAAACATTCCTGTTTCAAACATCCCGAGCGCCTGCCCACCATCCGCTCATCAAGCTGTCGGGCTTGTGGCTGGCACACACGCGGGCGCTCGATTCCCAGTCTTCCATCTGCACATTCAGACCGGCAAACACGCCATAGCCGGC
Source organism: uncultured Burkholderiaceae bacterium (assembly GCA_964485225.1). GTDB lineage: Bacteria > Pseudomonadota > Gammaproteobacteria > Burkholderiales > Burkholderiaceae_C > Inhella. The sequence goes on along the minus strand of CAZAIR010000326.1, from coordinate 1,591 downwards.
ACCTGCGCTGATGGTTTCGAACGCAACCAGACTTTCGCCAACACGTATCGCACCGCGAGCCTGAATGGTTCCACCTGCCCTGACGCCCCAACCCGCCTCCAGGTGCATGCCGCAATCGATGTCTGTGGCGACCGAAATGCCTTCGACAGCGTGGACGCTGCCGGCTGACACCAGAGTGCCTCCAGCCACCAGACTCTTGGTGCAGGTGATGGTGCCATCCACGATCACGTCGCGCCCGACCGATGCCAGTCCGTTCAGATGGAGCTTGCCTGAGCAGCGAAGAGCCCACCCCGCTTGCAAGTCCCCCTGCGCGGTGATGTCACCGAGGGCTTCGATACCCCAGTCCGCTTTGACGCGACCGCCCGATTTCAAACTGCCGTTGCTCCGGATGTTTCCCCGGCAGCGGATATCGTCGCCCGAGATCAGCGATTCGCCCGCAACGATGCTGCCGCCCACGTCGATGCGCCGACCCACCCGCACGATCGAGTCCACGTCGATGTTGCCGCGCACCCTCAACGATCCCGCGAACACGATGGAGCTGGCCGAGACATGGTCAAGGGTCAAGGTCTCGTTGGTGGGACCGAACTGATCGAGCAGCCAGCAGGCGTCGTTGACGCGACCTGCCTGGACAAGCGCATCCAGCAGGTCCTGGTAGTTGCTCCCGTCATGGTGGTGGCGCAAGAACCAGCGGAATCCATCGGCACAGGGCTGTTTGGTCTTGATGAAGTCTTTGGTGAGGTCCATGTCGTTCTCAGCTTCGGTCTGCATCGGCGGCCATGTTCAGGCGATCAAACGGAGCGATCAACACATCGCCGTCCGCCCACTTGGCCAGGCGCTGGGCCACGCTGCCGGTGAAGAACTGCACCAGGGTTGAGCTGCGCCGCTTGCCCACCACGACCAGATCGGCCCGCGTGGCTTGCTGGTGCAAGGCGGTCGAATAGGCCGGGTCGCCGTTGCCGACATCGAAGGCCACTGCAGGGACGGTCGATGCGGGCGCTGCCGCGGCCACCCCGTCCAGGAGTTGTGCGAGGCGGTCCCTGGCATGCTGGCGCGAACCGAGCCGGTAGGACTGGATCAGTTCAGGCGACACGTTGACCGAGCGCAGCTTGGCGTCTTCGATGGTGTCGATCGCATGAAACAACTTCAGCCCGGTGGGCGCGGAGACCAGGCCGGCAAAGTCGATCAGGGACTTCGACCGAGGCGTGAGATCAACGGCCACGAGCACACGCTCATACGAACGCACGGGCGCCTGCTTGACCACGAGCAGGGGACACAGGCTGCCGTGCACGGCCTGATCGAGCGTGGTGCCCAGGTGAAAACGTTTCCAGCTCCGCTGTGACAACGGCCCCATCACCAGCAAGGTGGCTGTGTGGGCCTCGGTCAGCACGTCCTGCAGCGATGCCGACCGTTCGATCGCATGCACCGGGATCCCGTGGCGTCTCGCCAGCTGGCGCGCGCGCTGGCCCAGCCGCGCGATGGGGTCGGAAGGGAAGGCGTTCTGGCCCTCTGCAAGATGGATCAGCCGCAGCGTGACCTGGTGTTGTCGGGCCAGCAAGGCGGCGCGCTCCAGCGCGTGCTCGGAGAACGCCGT
>CAZAIR010000325.1:0-3254 GCA_964485225.1 uncultured Burkholderiaceae bacterium | reverse complement strand
GGCCGGTGCTGATGGCCGATTTGCGCGGCCCGCACGGCCAAGTCTTCACGCTGCTGGGGGTGCACCTCAAAAGCAAGCGTCCGAAGTTCCTCATCGACGCCCAAGGCCATGCGCTGGAAGACCGCGACGACCCCAGCATCCAAGCCCGTGCCGTGTTGCGCAGCCTGCTGATGCGCGCCGCCGAGGCTGCGGCCTTGCGCCGCTTCGTCGTCACCTTGGCCCGTGGTCGCCGCCAGCCCTTGATGGTGATGGGCGACTTCAATGACGGGCCGCTATCGGTCACCAGCCAGTTGGTGGCTGCCACGCAAGCCGTGGCCTACGACCGCGAGGCCCGCGATACCGCCTTGTTTCACGCGGCTGACTTGCAAACCGAACCGGGGCTGCGCCACGACCGCCCCTACAGCCACGTCTACCAAGGCTGGCCCGAGCTGCTGGACCAAGTGTGGGTGAGCGAGGAGTTCGACCCACGCAGCCGTTTCGCGGTGGGCGAGGTGCGCCGCGTTGAGGTCTTCAACGACCACCTGCTGGAGGGGCGCGACGGCACCCGCAGCGACCACGGCTTCCTGCGCGTGCTGCTGCAGATGCAGGGCCGCTGAAGCCGCGCAGAAAAAAGGGGCCCAGTGGGCCCCCTTGAGATCGGTATGGACCTGCGCTCAGTGCCGGAAGTGGCGCACGCCGGTGAACACCATGGCGATGCCGCGCTCGTTGGCGGCGGCGATCACCTCGTCGTCGCGCATCGAGCCACCCGGCTGGATCACGCACGAAGCGCCCGCATCGGCCAGCACATCCAGCCCGTCGCGGAACGGGAAGAAGGCGTCGCTGGCCACGGCCGAGCCCTTCAGGTCCAGGCCGGCATGACCGGCCTTGATGGAAGCGATGCGCGCCGAATCCAGGCGGCTCATTTGGCCCGCGCCCACGCCCACCGTCATGCCGTTGGCACAGAACACGATGGCGTTGCTCTTCACGTACTGGGCCACGGTCCAGGCGAACATCAGGTCGTCCAGCTGCTGGGCGCTGGGCTGCAAGGTGGTGACCACCTTCAGGTCGGTGCGCGACAAGAAGTGGTTGTCAGCCGTTTGCACCAGCAGGCCCGAGCCCACGCGCTTGCTGTCTTGCGCATTGCGGCCCTGAAGCCAAGGCGTGTGACCGCCCAGGGGGAGCGCAATCTCCAGCAAGCGCACATTGGCCTTGCTGGCAAAGATGGCGCGCGCTTCATCGGTGAAACCGGGGGCCATCAGCACCTCCACGAACTGCTTGGCCACCAGGGCAGCTGCCGCGCCGTCCACCGGGCGGTTGAAGGCAATGATGCCGCCAAAGGCGCTGGTCGGGTCGGTCTGGAAGGCCTTGCTGTAGGCCTCGGCCGGCGTGGCGGCCACGGCCACGCCGCAGGGGTTGGCGTGCTTGACGATCACACAGGCCGGCGTCTCAAAGCTCTTCACGCACTCCCAGGCGGCGTCGGCGTCAGCGATGTTGTTGTAGCTCAGCTCTTTGCCTTGCAGCTGCTTGCCCGTCACCAGGCTGCCGGGGGCGGGGTGCAGGTCGCGGTAGAGGGCGGCGCTTTGGTGGCTGTTCTCCCCGTAGCGCAGGTCTTGCACTTTGACAAAGCTGCTGTTGAGCTGGGCCGGGTAGGGGCTCAGGCTGCCATCGGCCTGGTAGGCGCTCAGGTAGTTGCTGATGGCGGCGTCGTACTGGGCGATGCGGTTGAACGCCGCCACGCTGCAGGCGAAGCGGGTGGCGTCGCTGGTCTTGCCCTGCGTCAGCAACTCGTTCAGTACGGTGGGGTACTGCGCGGCATCGGTGAGCACGGTCACGTCCTGCCAGTTCTTGGCCGCGCTGCGCACCATGGCCGGACCGCCGATGTCGATGTTCTCGATCGCCTCGGCCAGCGTGCAGCCGGGCTTGGCCACGGTGGCTTCGAAGGGGTAGAGGTTGACGGCCAGGATGTCGATGCGGGTGATGCCGTGCTGTTGCATGGCGGCCACGTGCTCGGGGACGTCGCTGCGCGCCAGCAAGCCGCCGTGGATGGTGGGGTGGAGTGTTTTGACGCGGCCGTCCATCATTTCCGGGAAACCGGTGTGCTGCGCCACCTCGGTCACGGGCAGGCCCGCGTCCATCAGCAGCTTGGCGGTGCCGCCGGTGCTCAGCAGGGTGCAGCCCAGGCCGTGCAGGCTTCGGGCGAAGTCGACGATGCCGGTTTTGTCGGAGACGGAGAGGAGTGCGGTCAATGCCATGGGGAAGCTCACAGGAGGTGGTGATCGGTCAATTTGCGGCGCAGGGTGTTGCGGTTGATGCCCAGCCAGTCGGCGGCGCGGCTTTGGTTGCCATCGCAGCGCGCCATCACGACCTCCAGCAAGGGCTTCTCCACCAGCTTGACGACCATGTCGTGCAGCGAGTGCGGGCTCTCGCCCCCCAAGTCACGGAAATAGATGTCCAGGTTCTCGCGGACGCATTCGTCCAGGCTTTTCACAGGCATAGCGCGGTCAGGCAGGGAGGGCTTCGGGCGCGGGCTTGCGCGCCGCGGCCAGGGTGGGCAGGCGCTCGGACGCAGCGCCCAAGCGGTCAAAAGTGGCTCGCAGCCAGCGCAACTGCTCGGCGCTGGTGGTCAGGGCATTCATCTCGGCGCGCAGCGCAGCGCCGTCGGGCAGTTGCATCAGCAACCAGCCGATGTGCTTGCGCGCGCTGCGCGTGCCGGTGGCTTCGCCGTACAGGCGGTAGTGGTCGTCCAGGTGCTCGGTCAGCCATGCCAGCACCTCGTTGATGCGTGGCGGGGGGCGGTGCACACCGTGCGTCAGGTAGTGGTCAATGTCACCAAAGATCCAAGGCCGCCCCTGAGCAGCGCGGCCGATCATCAATGCATCCACCCCCGTGGCCTGCAGCACGGCAGCGGCTTGTTCGGGGGTGTTGATGTCGCCATTGGCCACCACCGGGATGCGCAGCGCGCGCTTGATGGCGGCCACCGTGGCGTGTTCGGCCTCGCCGCCGTAGCCTTGCTCGCGCGTGCGGCCGTGCACCGTCAACATCTGCACCCCCAAGCCCTCGGCTGCCAGTGCCAACTCAGGGGCGTTGCGGTGTTCAGCACACCAGCCGGTGCGCATCTTCAAGGTCACCGGCACGTTCAGCGGCGCGCAGGCTTGCACCACGGCGTCAACGATGCGCAGTGCCAGCGGCATGTTCTGCATCAGCGCTGATCCGGCCCAAACGTTGCACACCTTCTTGGCCGGGCAGCCCATGTTGATGTCGATGATCTGGGCGCC
>CAZAIR010000324.1:0-3254 GCA_964485225.1 uncultured Burkholderiaceae bacterium | reverse complement strand
CAACCTCTCGATCGCCCGTCGCACCACCGCGGTCATTGGCACCTTGCTAGCGATGCTGCTGCTGGTGGCCGCCATGGCCGTTTGGAACGTGAGGGACATCGGCCGCGATCTGCGCGCGCTCAGCATCGAGCAGGTCGAGCGGGTGGCGCTGTCACAGCGCTGGGACGCCAACATCCGTGAAGCCGTGGCACGTTGGCAGTCTGCGGCCTTGGCCTCTGACTCACCGGTGTACCCCGTGACCAAGGACGTCACCTTGGCCATCTCGACCGACACCACGGAGGTGCAAAAGCGCTTCAAGGAGATCGAGCTGTCCGAAGGTGGTCTGGCCCTTGGGAAGAAGCTGGGCGAGGCGCGGACCAAATGGTTGGCCGAGCGCGATGCCGTTCGCAAAGCCATCGAAGCTGGCGACCATGCTGCGGCCCGGAGCCTGGGGCGGGGCAGCTTCGCTGCCGTCTCGGCCGAGTACCTGTTGGTCTCCAAGGAACATGCGGCCTACCAGATCGAGCGCGCGAAGGCCGAAGGTGAGGCTCAGATCGCCCAGTCGAGCCGCAAGCTGATGTGGACCTTGGTCTTGGTGGCGGTTTGTGTGCTGGTCGGTGTGGTGTTGGGTGTGGCCTTAGTGGGCTCCCTGGTTCGCCCCTTGGACCTGGCGGTGCAGGCCACCGATCACATCGCGGGCGGCGACTTGACGCACGCGGTGCGCGGTGAGGGACGCGACGAAATGGCAAAGCTGCTGCGCTCGCTGGAAGCCATGCGGCAGCGGCTCAATGGCTTGATGACGTCCATCAACCAAAGCGCCGGCAGCATTTCCACCGCCAGCACCGAAATCGCCACGGGCAATGCCGATTTGTCGGGGCGTACCGAGCAGACGGCCTCCAACCTTCAGCAGGCCGCCAGCTCCATGGAGCAACTGACCGGCACCGTGCACCAGACGGTGGATTCCGCCCGCACCGCCAACCAACTGGCCGCCAACGCTGCGACCGTGGCCCAACGCGGCGGCCAGGTGGTGAGCCAGGTGGTGAACACGATGGGCGAGATCCAGACGGCCAGCAAGAAGATTGCCGACATCATTGGCACCATCGATGGCATTGCCTTCCAGACCAATATCTTGGCCCTGAACGCTGCGGTAGAGGCCGCGCGTGCCGGTGAGCAGGGGCGTGGCTTTGCCGTGGTGGCGTCCGAGGTGCGGAGCCTGGCCGGCCGCTCGGCCGAGGCGGCCAAGCAGATCAAGACGCTGATCGGCGCTTCGGTAGAGAAGGTCGATTCCGGCTCGCGCTTGGTCAGCGATGCCGGACAGACCATGACCGAATTGGTCGCTAGCGTGAACCTGGTCAGCGACACCATTTCGCAGATTTCAGCCGCGACGGCGGAGCAGTCCGATGGGCTTGGCCAAATCAATGCAGCCGTGACCGATCTCGACCGCATGACGCAGCAGAACGCGGCGTTGGTGGAAGAGTCTGCCGCCGCCGCAGAGAGCCTCAAGTCCCAAGCGCTGAGCCTGAGCGAGTTGGTACAAAGCTTCCGCGTGGAAGGCAGCCGCGCCGGTCGTTGACACCGGGCGGCACTCAGTCCACCCCCAGCAAGGCCCGCGCGCGCAGTTGCTCGCGGGGGTCGGGGAACGCGCGCTGCAACTCGGCCTCCCGCGCTTGGGCGCGTTGCGGGGCTGACAGCTCCGGTGCTTGGGTCAGCCGGTCCAGGACTTGACGGGTGGCTGACAAGCGCGCCTCCCACGCCTGCCACTGCGCCTGCAGCGCCGCCTCGCGCGCAGCCGCTTGTGGGTGCAGGGGGGGCGAGGGTGTGGGGTCGATGGGTCGAGGCAAGCCGGAGTCGTGGTGGGCAATCCACTGCGCCAGCACCGCTTCTTCCTCCGCATAAAAGGCCTGCGCCCAGGCCGCCCCCAGGTGAGCGCGGCGCACCGTTTGTCGCTCTTGGAGTGCAGCCCGCCAGGTGCCGGGCTGCTGTGGGTTGGCGGACGTGGTCCAGGCGTGCTGCTGCAGCGCGGTGTAACGGTCAAACACCGCCATCACCTGTTGCGCGACGCCGGCGCCGCGCTCGGTCAGCGCTTGGTGCTCCACACCGGCACGCAGATCGGACAGCGGCAGCTCCCCGACGCGGCTGAGGTGATGGTCCAGGCGCCGGCGCAGTGCGTGGCTGGGCAACAGGCGCCCCTGTGCATCCACCGGCCCCCAGTCACCATCGGGCTCGGTGCCGGCCAGCGAGCCGGTGGGCAGGCTGGCCACCGCCCCTGTGACAGGCTTGGGCTTGCTGGCGGTGGGCCTGTCGGGAGCGGCGGTGGTGGCGGCAGGCAGGGCCAGCGCCGGGTTGGACGCGGGCAGCAGCGCCTCGTGGGGCCGCCACAGCAGTGCCACCAGCCCCGCGACGGCCAGCGCCAAGCCCCATCCCAGGGGGTGGTGCAAGGGGGCGCGCATGGCCTCAGAGGCCCAGGTTCTTCAGCCGGTTGGCATGGGCGCGGTACACCGCAATGGGGTCACTGCTGAACAGCCCTCGCAGCCCGAAGGCCTGGTTGGCGGAGTCGAGGTGGTTCCAACCGTAGTTGTCACGCAACACCACGCCCCAGCGGCTGGAGCAGCGGCCCACCAGCCCATCATTGGCTTCAAAGCCAAAGAAGATGGCGCTGGCCCCGAGCAGTGGGTCCGAGATGTCGAGCACGTTGGTGAGCACCGAGGTGCCGCTCATGGAGAAGTAGCGCACCCCGTTTACCACCGCCGCGCCTTGGCCGCAGCTGCTGGTTGGCGCGCCTTGCGGGTAGCGCCGGTTGAACGCCTGTGCGCCGCTCGTGCTCAGCGATTGCAGCGAGCCCAGTGCGTTTTGGGGGTTGGCGCTGCTGCCCGACAAGAAGGCCACCACGGCACCCAAGGCGTTCACCACGGCCGCTACCGGTGCGGTTGTGCCCGTGGCGCTGGTGATGCCCTGGATGGCATCGGCCACCTTGCTGCCTTGGTGCGGCGTGGCCACGCTGGTGACGCTGGCCACGAGTTCGGGTGCAACGGCTGCCACATAGCGGATGGTGTTGCCCCCGTGGCTGTGGCCGATCAGGTTGAAGCGGGTGTGGCCGTGGCGGGCCTTCAAGGTTTGCAGTTCACGCAGCAACTGCTCGCCGCGCACCTCGGTGCTGTTGGCCTGCGACACGTTGGCCGTGTAGACCGTGGCGCCGCTGCGCCGCAGCTCGGCTGGCACGCCATAAAAGTACTGCACCGGGCCCAGGGCATCAAAGCCCAGCAGGCCGTGCACCA